>CAWVJG010000079.1:0-15433 GCA_963929465.1 Bacillota bacterium | reverse complement strand
CCAATGATAACAGAAATGTTAAAAATTGGTATGCAAACAGATTTAGCAGAAATGATGGAAAAATTAGTAGAATATATGCAAATCGATATTGATAATATTATGGAAAAAATCATGAAAGTATTACCACAAGTCGTATATGCCATTGTTGGAGTAGTTCTAATTTTCTTTGTATTAGTTGTATTAGTTCCATGTATTCAAGTATATATGGGAAACTTCCTATTCTCAGCATATGGTGTTTAATGTCATTTTGTCCTTTTGGGTGTCCTTTTGGGGACGTTTCTGTTTGGGACATTTTTATGTAAATTATTAAGTCTTTTTCAATTAGTTATCCAAAAACCAATATATAAATATTTTTTAATATTCTCGGTTACCCTACATTACGTTTTACAAATTCTAAAAATAGAACCGTAACAATACCCGAAAACAGGACCCTTTACGGTTCTATTTTAAGAATTTGTAGAACTATTTCGGTCACATTCGAATAATTAAAAAATATTTATATATTGGTTTTTGGATTTGAATAAGTAAACAAAAAAATATCTTATAATTTTGTAACGATTTGGCTCGTTCCTATTGTTGAAAAAAATGTTATATGATATAATCAAAACACAAGAGAAAAGATAGTGAATTGTTATGAAATTCAAGAAAGCGGTGAACCTAAAATGAAAATAGGGATTGATTTAGGTGGTAGTCATATTGCCATAGGTGTTGTAGATAATAAGGGGAAAATATTAGAGAAAGTAGAAAAAAGAATTACAAAAGCTGAAAAAAATACAATCAAAAAAGTAATAGAAGATTATATCATTGAAAAAACAGCAAATTTTTTGAAACAATATAAAATTACAGAAATGGGAATTGCTATACCAGGAACGGTAAAAAATGAAATGGTTGTAAAATCTGTTAATTTGGGATTAAAAAATTATGAGATTGTAAAAAAATTACAAGAAAAAATAGCATTACCAATCCATATTCGAAATGATGCAAAATGTGCAGCATTGGCTGAAAATGCATATGGTGCATTAAAATCGTATGATAGAAGCATATTTTTAACCTTAGGAACAGGAATCGGAGGGGCAGTCATTATCCATAATGAATTATTAGATACAGGAGAATTGCCTGGTTGTGAATTTGGACATATGTTAATAGAAAAAAATGGAAATCTATGTAAATGTGGAAAAAGAGGTTGCTGGGAAACATATGCTTCTATGAAAGCATTTAAAGATAATTTAAGAGAAATTTTAGATTTAGATGAAAGAACTAGTGGAAAAGAATTATTGGATATGTTAAGAAAGATGGATAAAAATAGTCCTAAATATATACAAACCAATAAATTGATAGAACAATATATAGACTATTTAAGTATAGGAATATCAAACTTGATAAATATTTTTGAACCAGAAGCAATTGGAATTGGTGGAAGTTTTGTATTCTATGAAGAGATTTTTTTAGATAAATTGAAAACAAAATTATTAAAGGATAATTTATTATTTAACGAAAGAAAAGAAATTATTGTTCAGACTGCTATATTAGATAATGATGCAGGGATGATTGGGGCAATATTATAAAACTAAAATGTTAGCAAGGTTAAATATATATTATTTTTTATACCTTTCTAAAATTTTAGTATGAACAACAATAACAAAATATAAGAAAGAGAAAGGAGAAAATTTCATGAAAGAGGAGAAAAAAGCAACAAGACAAAGTTATGGAGAAATGTTAGAAAAATTAGGAGAGGAAAATCAAGATATTGTGGTATTAGATGCAGATTTATCAGCAGCAACAAAAACCAGTATTTTTGCAAAAAAATACCCTGATAGATTTTTTGATATGGGAATTGCAGAGGCTAACATGATGGGAGTGGCAGCAGGGATGGCTTCTTGCGGAAAAATACCATATGTAAGTACTTTTGCAGCTTTTGCAGCAGGACGTGCTTATGATCAAATACGTTCTAGTATTTGTTATCCAAATTTAAATGTAAAAATATGTGCAACTCATGCTGGAATTACTGTAGGAGAAGATGGGGCAACACATCAAATGCTAGAAGATTTAGCACTTATGAGAGCTTTACCAAATATGACAGTGTTATGCCCATCTGATGATGTGGAGACAAAATATTTGATAGAGCAAATTTCAAAAATAAAAGGACCTGTATATGTAAGATTAGCAAGATTGGCAACACCAGGAATTTATGAAGAAAATCAAACATTTGAAATTGGAAAAGCAGTTCAAATAGGAGAAGGAACAGATGCAACTGTTTTTGCAACAGGAGTGGTTGTGCCAGAGGCAATAAAAGCAAAAGAACTTCTTGAAGAAGAGGGAATTCATATTAGAGTTGTAGATGTACATACAATAAAACCAATTGACAAAGAGATGATTATTAAATCAGCAAAAGAAACTAAAAAATTAATATCTATTGAAGATCATAGTGTTATTGGTGGATTAGGAAGCGCAATTAGTGAAGTGCTAACAGAAGAATACCCTTGCAAATTAGTGAGAATGGGTATCAAAGATACTTTTGGAAAATCTGGAAATGCAGTAGAATTATTGAAATATTTTGGTCTAACAAGTGATGAAATTATAAAAACTGTTAAAAATAGTTAAATGAAATTTAAAAATGAAAAAACATAAAGATTGTGATTATGAGGGGATGCAATTGAAAAAACGTAGAGGAAAGTGGGATTAGAGATCCACTACGAAGTAGTAAGACAGTCGTTCTTTATGAAGATGTAGATACCAGTAATATAGAAGATGGAGAAGATGAAGAAATGAATGCTATTATATATGGAAATAGAAAATCTCTTCAATCTATTAGAGAGGCGATTCAAGATAAAGAAGGTAAAACAGTATCTGACTATACAGTAAGATATGGATTGTAAATTTTGTGTGAATTTTTTGAAATGAAGAAAAACGGAGAAAAACGATAGAAAATGCAAAAAAACCAACATTTTCTATTGTTTTTTTATTTAAAAACTATTGCAAATTTTGTTCTTTATTGTTATGATTAGATAGAATAAAATATATAATAGAATATTATGCGAAAAAATAGATAAGGAGAGCAAAAGATGATTGAATTTAGGAATGTCACGAAGACATATGACACAGGAACAAAAGCAGTAAAAAATGCCAATTTTAGAATTGATAAAGGTGAATTTGCTTTTTTAGTTGGATCTTCAGGAAGTGGAAAATCTACTTTAATCAAATTAATCTTAAAAGAAGAAGAACCAACTTTAGGAAATATTATTATCAATGGAAAAGATACTACATTTTTAAAACCAAGTAGAGTTCCATATTTAAGAAGAAGTATGGGCGTTGTATTTCAAGATTTCAGACTATTACCAGACAAAACCGTATATGACAATGTTGCTTATGCAATGTATATCGTAAGAGCAACACCAAGACATATTAGAAGACAAGTTCCAATGGTGCTTTCATTGGTTGGGCTAAGTGGAAAAGCAAAAATGTATCCAAATGAATTATCTGGAGGAGAACAACAAAGGGTTGCTTTAGCAAGAGCATTGGTAAACAATCCATCTATGCTAATTGCCGATGAGCCAACAGGAAACTTGGACCCAGATACAGCATGGGATATCATGACACTATTAAATGACATTAATATGAGAGGAACGACAGTTGTGGTGGCCACACATGCCAAAGACATTGTTGACCAGATGAAGAAAAGGGTTATTCATATTAGAAAAGGTGAAATCATAAAAGACGATAAAAAAGGTGGGTATGAACTGTGAAATATAATATATTAGGATATTTAATTGGAGAAGGATTTAGTAATGTATTTAAAAACAAAAAATCAACAGGTGCATCATTAATGATTATGGGTGCAACAATGATCATTTTTGGCGTATTTTTAATCTTGAGTGAAAATATAAATCATTTTGTACAAGAAGTGGAATCAGAACAAGGAATTCAAGTATTTGCAACAGATGAGGCAACAGATGAACAAATTCAAAAATTAGGAGAAGAAATTAATCAAATAGAAGGTGTTAACACCGTAGAATATGTATCAAAAGAAGAAGCATTAGACCAAATGAAAGAAAAATTTGCAGAAAATGAAGATTTACTAGAAGGATATGAAGGTGAAAATAACATTTTTACAGCATCTTATGTTGTAACATTAACAGACTTGAATCTAAATACACAAGTACAAGAACAAATTTCTAAATTAGCAAATGTTAAAAAGATAACCAATGCCAATGAAGTAATTGCTACATTAATTGATTTTGCCAATGGTGTAAAAATTGTAACAGGAGTTATTTTGATATTATTAGTTATTATATCTGTGTTCATTATTGCAAATACAATCAAATTAACTGTACATGCTAGAAGAAAAGAAATTTCTATTATGAAATATGTAGGAGCAACTAATGGATTTATTAGATGGCCTTTTATAGTAGAAGGTATGATTATAGGAGTAATTGCAAGTGCTATTTCTATACTTGTGATAGCAATTGCGTATAACTTTATAGCAGAACAAATGGTAAATTCAAGCTTTATGAGAACAGTTGGTATTAGCTTAGTAGGATTTTCAGAAATGTTTAGTTCAATCATATTTGTATATATGTTATTAGGAGTAGGAATAGGAGCCATAGGAAGTATTATTTCTATGAGAAAATATTTAAAAGTATAAAGGAGTAGAGCATGCGTAAATTTTTATGTGTGGTTTTGGCTTTTATCATCATCTGTACATATGTAACTACTGTCTATGCAGAAGACAACACAACGAATAATACGACAAGCAATGAAAATAGTAGTAATATAACAGACTTACAAACACAACAAAAAGACTTGCAAGACCAAATAGAACAATCTCATGAAGAATTAGAAGAAGTGCAAAGTCAATTATCAGAAAATTTACAACAAATCGAAAAATTAGATGAAAGAATTAGAACATCAGAAAATGAAATCGAGGATTTAAATAATCAAGTAAAAACCTTACAAGATGAAATAGCAAGTATTCAATCAAAACTAGATGTAGCAGAAAAAAATTATGAAAAGCAAAAAGAAATCATGGAAAAGAGATTAGTTGCTATTTATGAATCAGGTGACACAAAATATATTGATGTACTTTTTAAATCAAGTAATATTTCCGAGTTTTTATCAAATTATTATTTGATTACAGAAATTACATCAGTAGATAAAAACTTACTAGATGATGTAGAAAAAGAAAAAAAAGAAATTGAATCATCAAAGCAAGAATTGGTAACAAATCAAGAATCATTAGCAGTAGCACTAAAAAAGCAAACACAAACTTCCACTGTGTTGCAAAATACCAAAGCATTAAGAGAAAATTATATATCTAAGTTATCAGATGAAGAAAAAGCAAAACAAGCGCAAATTGATGAAATAACGGCACAATATGAAACTGTCAATAATCAAATATTAGAACTTGCAGTACAAGGATTAGATTCTGTATATATAGGAGGTGTACTTGCTTGGCCAGTACCAAAATATACCACAATTACCTCAAATTATGGAATGAGAGTACATCCAATTACAGGACAATATAAATTACATACAGGAGTAGATATTAGTGCACCAATGGGAGCCGAGTTTGTAGCAGCAAATGATGGTATTGTAACAAAAGCAGAATATAACACAGCATATGGAAATATGGTACTAATAGACCATGGAGGAGGAATTTCTACATTATATGCACATGGTTCAGAAATTTTGGTACAGGTTGGACAAACAGTGAAAAAGAACGAACCTATTTTGAAAGTAGGGTCAACAGGATATTCAACAGGACCACATGCACATTTTGAAGTGAGAATTAATGGAGTCGTAACAGATCCATTACCATATATTACGACTGGACTTGTTCCAGGTACAGAGAAAGAAGAAGATTCACAAGAAGAAACAGATATGGCAGCACAATATTAAAATTGTTCATAAGTTCATTGGTCGCTTACGCGGGGTTAAAAATAAACATGAGAGGAAAAGGAGAAAAACGAAATGAAAAAAATAGCACTCAAAATTGTAGGAATAATCGTAATAGCAGTTGTTGCATTACAATTTAATATTGTATTAGCTGCAACAAGTTCAGAGTTAAATGCAAGTAAAACTGAAACAGACAAAAAAATAGAGGAAGCAAAAGAAGAATTAGAAAATATTGATGCAGAAAAATCAGAAGCATTACAGCAGGTAGAGGACTTAATTATGCAAATTTCCACTGCACAATCAGAGATTGATGACTTAAATACTCAAATATCAGACATGAATACACAAATAGAAGAAGCTCAAAATAAATTAGATGAAAAACAAGAAGACTATGATAAACAACAAGAATTATTAGAAACAAGATTGGTGGTTTCGTATGAATCAGGAGATACTTCATTTTTAGAAATGTTATTCTCATCAAAAAGTCTAACAGAATTGATTTCAAATTATTATTTGATTTCTGAAATCACACAAAGTGATATGGAATTAATGGACAAAATCAAGAAAGAACAACAAGAAATCGAAA
This sequence comes from Bacillota bacterium, assembly GCA_963929465.1. Classification (GTDB taxonomy): domain Bacteria; phylum Bacillota; class Clostridia; order TANB77; family CAG-508; genus CAG-269. Next base: position 8,955 of record CAWVJG010000079.1, on the reverse strand, counting down.
CTGCAAAACAAACACTTGAAACCAATAAACAAGAATTGGATAATGTAAAAGAACAAAAACAACAAAAAGCAACAGAATTACAAAATGCAAAAAGTCAAAAAGACAGTTATGTAGCACAATTAAACGAACAAGAAAAAAATACACAAGCAGAATTAGAACAATTTGAGCAAGATAAGAGAGCTATACAAGCAGAATTAGAGAGAATAGCTAGACAAGAACCAGCAAATGCTGGTAGTTCAAATGTTTCTAATATTACTAACAATCCTAGCGCAAGCGGATATATTAGACCAATTGTAGGATATAGCATTACAACTGGTTGGATGGGATATGCAGGACATACAGGTGTTGATTTTAGTGGAGCAGGTATTTCTGGAAAACCAGTGTTAGCTGCCAAAGCAGGAACTGTTGTGACATCAACAGCTTTAAGAAATTCAAATGGAACATATAGAAGCTATGGAGAATATATTGTTATCAATCATCATGATGGAACTATGACATTATATGCGCATGGTGCACCAGGTTCAAGATTAGTTAGTCCAGGACAATCTGTTAGTCAAGGACAACAAATTATGAGTGTCGGAACAACAGGAAATTCAACAGGATATCATTTACATTTTGAAGTAAGAGTCAATGGAAGACCAGTAAATCCAACACCATATTTACCATAAGTAAAAAGTAATATTAGTATATATGAAACATCTTACATGTATCAAAATGAAAGATAGTTTTTCTTATACAATTAGTAATCTATGCATACAAGATTATGCATAGATTAAATGCTACTTGGTAGTACTTCACAAATATGAAAAAAACTTATTGTAAGGGAAAAGGAGGAACTTATGAAAAAAGTGTGTTGTAAAATATTAGGGGGATTCATGATTGCTATACTGATTTTACAATTCAATGTAATGGTATATGCAAATGAAATAACAGATTTACAAAATCAGCAAGCTTCTAATGAAGAAAAATTACAAGATGCAGAAAATCAAAAAGAACAAGTGACTCAAGAAAAAAGTGACGTACAACAACAAGTAGATGAATTAAATAGCCAAATAGCAGATTATGAAAATCAAATAGGTAATTTAGAATATAAAATTAATGATTTGAATACACAAATAGCAGATGCAGAAAATAAAATAAATGAAAAACAAGAAAACTATGATAAACAACAAGAATTGCTAGAAAAAAGACTTGTTGTTACATATGAATCAGGAGAAACTACGTTTTTAGATGTATTATTTTCATCAAAAAGTCTAACAGATTTAATATCAAATTATTATATGATTTCTGAAATTGCAGAAGCAGATATGAAATTAATGGAAAATATTGAAACCGAGAAAAAAGAAATCGAAGAAGCAAAAACAAATTTAGAAAAAAATAAACAAGAATTAGACAATTCAAAAGCTGAAAAAGAAAGCATGTCTCAACAATTACAAGTTGCCAAAAATGAAAAAAGTCAATATGTATCTCAATTATCACAAGAAGAACAAGATTTACAAGAAGAAATAGACCAATTAACACAAGATAACCAAAAAATATTAAATGATATTCGAGTAGCACAAGAAAGATATAAAAAACAATTAGAGGAATTAGCAAATAAAAATAATAATAGCGGAGGTTCATCTTCTAGTGGTTCTAGTTCTTCAGGAGGAAGTTCAACTAGTGGAACATCAAATCCAGGAGGTTTTATTAGACCAGTCAATGGAGGAACAGTTACCTGTAATGGACGTTATTCAAGTGGTAAATTTCATGGTGCTATTGATTATGGTGTAAATGTAGGAACACCAGTTTATGCAGCGGCAGATGGTGTTGTCTTAACAACAAATAATTTAACAACAAGTTATGGAACATATGTTGTTATTCAGCATGCTAATGGATTACAAACTTGGTATGCACATGGTACACCTGGTTCAATTTGTGTATCACCAGGACAAAGTGTATCACAAGGTCAAATGATTATGAAAAGTGGAAATTCAGGAAATTCATCAGGAGCTCATTTACATTTTGAAGTAAGAAAAGCACCATATACATATAGTTATAGTGCTAATAACTATGGTGATGATTGTAGAGTAGATCCAAACTTATATTTTTAAAGAGTTATCGACGCGAAAAATTGCATAACAATTTTTCTGTGCAACGTTGTTTCCTATACAATAAAAAAGAGGGATTAAGGAAAAGGTCCTTTATCCCTTTTTAAGTGCATAGTGCTAGAAAAAGTAAGAGCGGTTGGAATTTCCAATTGGATTCTGAAATATAATAGACTAATAGAAATGAATATTTTGTGAAAGGATGAAAAAATAATGGAAGAAAAAAAGAGATATAAAATCTATAGGATGGTTATGCTTATTATTCTAGTAGCATTTATAACCTTTATAATAACATCAATAGGGTTTTACCAATATTTTATTAAGGGGAATAGTTTAAATAAATATTTGGCATTTATGACATCTGATGAAAGTCAAGATATTTCAACCACATTAGATACTTATCGAGCAGTCATTGATAAATATTACTTAGGAGATGTAGATGAAGAAAGTCTAAAAGAAGGAGCTATACAAGGCTATATAGAAGGATTGGGAGATCCTTATACAGAATATATTTCTAAAGAAGATATGGAAGATTATATGCAAGATACAATGGGGAATTTTGTAGGAATTGGCATTTATATGGTACAAGATACAGAAACAAATCAAATTATGGTATTAGCACCTATCAAAGGAAGTCCAGCAGAAAAAGCAGGAATTCGACCAGGAGATTATATTGTATCTGTAAATGGAGAAACATGTACAGCAGCTGATATGACAGCTATTGCAACTAAAATAAAAGGAGAAGAAGGTTCAACCGTTAAATTACAAATCTTAAGAGGAGAAGAAACATTAGACTTTGAAATAACAAGAGAAAATGTTATCGTTAATCCAGTAGAAGGAGAAGTATTAGAAAATAATATAGGATATATTGAATTTTCATCATTTGACGAAAATACTGCTGAAGATTTTAAAGCCAAATTCGAAGAATTACAATCAAAAGGAATAACCTCTTTAATTATTGATTTAAGAAATAATGGTGGAGGAATTGTTGATGAAGCTTTACAAATAGCAGGATATATTGCTGATAAAGACTCTGTTTTATTATATGAAGTAGATAAAGAAAATAATGAAAAGGTAGAAAAAAATCAAACAAATCCAATTATCAATATGCCAGTCATCATTTTAACAAATGAAAATACAGCAAGTTCATCTGAAATATTAGCAGGAGCATTAAAAGATTTAGGAAAGGCGAAAATAGTAGGAACAACAACATATGGAAAAGGTGTTATTCAACAAATATTAACACTTCCAGATGGTAGTGGGTTAAAAATCACAACAGAAAAATATTTAACACCAAATCGAACAGAAATTAATGAAATTGGAATTGAACCAGATGAAACAGTAGAATTACCTGAAAGTGTAGAAAATATATTAAATGTTGAGAGAAGTCAAGACACACAACTACAAAAAGCAATAGAAATGTTGACAGAATAGAAAATTAAATATATAAATATAGTAAATAAGAAAAAAAGGGAATGTTAGAAAAAATTCCAATTTTTTAACGCTAATCAAACCTTTGTGAAGGGAATGAGTAAAAAAAATGAATTTGCCAAATAAACTAACCATATTTAGAGTAATTTTAGTACCAATCATGGTAATCATACCATTTTTTGGAATAGAAGGAAATTTGTGGGGAATACCAATTACATATTTAATCATAGATTTTATATTTATATTGGCCTCACTAACGGATAAATTAGATGGATATATAGCAAGAAGTAAAAATCAAGTAACTACATTTGGAAAATTTTTAGATCCACTAGCTGATAAAATATTGGTATTAGCAGCAATGCTCATGTTAGTAGAAATGAATAAATTACCAGCTTGGATTCCAATCATTGTATTAGCAAGAGAATTCTTAGTATCTGGATATAGACTCATTGCAGTAGAAAAAGGTGGGGAAGTAATTGCTGCTTCTAAATGGGGAAAACTAAAAACTGTTACACAGATGATAGCAATTATCTTGGCGTTTTTAGATTTACATGCATTTGGAACATGTTTTTCAGGAACTTTACAAGGAGCAGATTTTGTATTAAATGTAGCTGTAACAATTATGATGATTATACAAACCATTGCAACTATTTTTTCTGGAATAGACTACATGAGAGGCATAAAAAAATATATGAAAGATTAAAATTGGTATATAAAATAAATTCAATAATAAAATAGAATATCTAAATAGAAAAAATGAAATTTGTATTGACAAATTTCATTTTCTGCCGTAAGATAAGGAAAGTATGTAAATACAATAAGAAAGTACAGTATAGTACGCAATTCAAGGAGGAATCACTATGGAAGAAAAGGAAGTAATATTGACACAAGAGGGGTATAATAATTTAGAAAAGGAATTAAATTTTTTAAAAACTGAAAAAAGAGCTGATATAGCAGACAGAATAAAAGTAGCATTAGGATTTGGAGATTTATCAGAAAATTCAGAATATGATGAAGCAAAAAATGCACAAGCAGAAAATGAAGTAAAAATAGCTGAATTAGAAAATAAATTGAGACATGCAAAAATTATAGATGAAAAAGATATAGATACAGAAACAGTTCAAATTGGTAATAAAGTAAAAGTATTAGATGTTGAATTTGATGAAAAAATTGAATATACAATTGTTGGTTCAACAGAAGTAAATTTAGCTGAAAATAAAATATCTAATGAATCACCTTTAGGAGAAGCTCTATTAGGAGCTAAGAAAAATCAAACAGTTGAAGTAAATGCACCAGCAGGTGTTATGAAATATAAAATATTATCAATCAAAAAATAAATAAAAAGGAAAAATGAGTCCGTCCCCAATGTCCCTTTTCGTCCGTTCTCATTTTCCTTTTTTAACATTTCAAACTAGCATCTAATGCAAGTTTAATCATATTATCTAATCCTTGTTCTCTTTCCTCAGAAGTAGCAGCTTTGGTTTCAAATCTTGAATCAACAACAGTCATTAAACAAGTAGCTTTTTTATTTAACATTTTTGCGTTATAACATAAAGCAAAAGCTTCCATTTCAGCACTTAAAGGATAGAAGTTTTGTTTATGAACTCTCTCCATAAACTTATCAAAATCTTCTTGTGACATATATGGGTCAAAACTATCATTACATATAGTATCACCTTCAATAAGGTTTACATGATTTTCAGAAGCAGTTTCTTTAATAATTGTATTTAATTTTTTACTAGTATCAATTAAATGACAATCATCATTGTTAAATCCTAAAGCATAGGTACTTTCTGTAAAAATAGATTTTGATAAAACAATATCAAATAAATTTAAATCAGGAACATAGGCTCCGCAAGATCCTATTCGAATGATATTTTCAACATCATAAAATTTAAACAATTCAAAAGAATAAATTCCCATACTAGGCATTCCCATTCCAGAAGCCATAACGGTTATTTCTTTTCCTTTATATTTTCCAGTATAGGCATAGATATTTCTTACTTGATTAACCAATTTAGGATTTTCTAAAAATTTTTCAGCAATATGTTTGGCTCTAAGTGGGTCACCTGGCATGATAACTGTTTTTGCAATATCACCTAAATTTGCTTCATTATGTGGTGTAGACATATTCAAATTCCTCCTTAAAATATAAAATAAATATATAGTAATTGTATCGTAAAATGCAATTTTAGTATATCAATAAAAGGAAGAAAAGGCAATAGTAAAACTCCCCCAAGAGGAAAGCAAGAAACAGATTTTGCCATTTTATAGCATAAATAAACTAATTTTACAAAAATAAATTCTCCTAAAACATATAAAGTTCCAGAAATTTACAAGAAATACTTGCAAAATTATAGTTGATTATGTTAGAATACAGACATAGTTAATCTATATTTTTTATTTTTCAAAGTTATAAGTTCTTATATTTTAATATTCGTATTTATATTTATTTAATTCATATTTTAATTTGTATTTTAAAATTTTAATCATTTCATTTAATTTTAAGTCAAATTTTATTCAAAATTAAAATGTAGTTCATTATGATTATATTTTTAGTTCAAAAATTTTATTCGATTGGAGGTGAGTAGTATGATTAATACTTTAGACGAGTTGTGGACAAAAATTCAAGTAGAATTTAATAATAGATTTAATGAATCAGAAGAGAAAACAGATAAAAAATTCAAAGATATGGAAGTAAAGATAGACCAAAGATTCAAAGAAGCAGAGGAAAAGACAGATAAAAAATTCAAAGACTTAGAAGATAAGATGGATCAAAACTTTAAGAGAGTTGAAGATAAATTAGACGTTGTAACAAATACAAATATGGCTCAAATATTGACAACATTAAATGAAACAAGAGCAGAATTAACAGAAACAAAAGAAGAGATAACAGCAAAACTAGATGAATATATTGAGAAAAATGAATTTGAACATAAAACATTTGATTGTAGACTAGCAGACTTAGAAATAAAATATAAATATGGAAAAAAGCTATAAATGTAAAAAATATTTAATATTAAGAACGAATATATAAAATGATATAAGTAAAAGTAATATAGATATAACGAAAAGAGATACATATAAAATCCTCCTAATTAGGATAAAACGATGTGGTCTCTTTTTTTTAAATACGATAAAAATAAAAAAAATAGTCAACAAAATTAGAATTGACTTTTATAGATAAACATAATATAATTTTGTAAGAAAAAAGAAAATAACTTTTAAGACAAGTTAAAAAATTAATCAAATTGACTCAAAGTTATTTCATAAAGTTCAAAGAAGGGAAGGAAAATATGATAGATTTTAAACAAATAATTGCAAAAGCTATTGCAGAAGTGGTTAACATAGATGAAAAAGAATTAGAAAGTTATATTGAAATACCAAAAGATACCAACAATGGGGATTACGCATTTCCATGTTTTCGATTAGCCAAGGAATTAAAAAAAGCACCTCCAATGATTGCAAATGACATTAAGGAGAAAATGCAAATAGATGAAACAATCATGGATAAAGTAGAAGTAGTGGGAGGTTATTTGAACTTTTATATTCAACAAGAACAAATGGTAAAAGAAGTATTAAAAGAAATAGACATGCAAGAAGAATATGGAAAATCTGAAGTTGGAAAAGGAAAAAACATTGTAATTGATTATTCAGCTCCCAATATTGCAAAACCATTTCATATAGGACATTTACGTTCTACAGTCATTGGTGGAGCTTTATATAATATCTATAAATATTTAGGATACCACACAATTGGTATCAATCATTTAGGAGATTATGGAACACAATTTGGAAAATTAATTGAAGGATATAAACTATGGGGAAAAGAATATAATATTGAAGAAGATCCAATTAATGAACTAACAAAAATATATATTCGTATTAATCAGGTATGTAAAGAGGATGAAAAGGTCTTAGAACAATGTAGAATGAATTTTAAATTGTTAGAAGACGGAGATCCATATTGTACAGAAATCTGGGAAAAATTTAGAACATTAAGTTTAAAGGAATTCCAAAAAGTCTATGATTTATTAGGAAGTCATTTTGATTCATGGAATGGAGAAGCTTTTTATTCAGATAAAATGCCAGAAGTTATTGAAATATTAGAAAAGACAGGAAAATTGATAGAATCACAAGGAGCTAAAATTATCGATTTAGAAGATAAAGGAATTAACACACCATGTATCATACAAAAATCAAATGGTTCAACAACCTATGCGACTAGAGATTTAGCAGCGATTCTATATAGAGCAAGAACCTATGATTTTGATAAAGCATTATATGTCGTATCATATGAACAAACATTACACTTTAAACAAGTATTTGAAGTAGCAAAGTTATTAGGAATAGATGAAAAATATACAAAAGGACTAAAACATGTACCATTTGGTATGGTATCATTGCCAACAGGAAAAATGTCAACAAGAGAAGGTAATATTGTAAAACTAGAAGAGTTACTAAATGAATCTATTGCAAGAGCAAAAGAAATTATAGAAGAAAAAAATCCAGAATTAGAAGATAAGGATGAAGTAGCTAAAAAAGTAGGTGTAGGAGCGGTTATCTTTAATGACCTATCAAATAGCAGAATTAAAGATGAAGTATTTGATTGGAATCAAATCTTAAACTTCCAAGGAGAAACAGGACCATATGTGCAATATACTTATGTACGTACAAAAAGTGTTTTGGAAAAAGCAGGATATATGCCAACAATAGAAGAAATCAAATTTGATAAATTATTAGATGAAGCATCAAAAAATATAATTAAATTACTATATAACTTTGAAAATACATTAATACAAGTAACAGAAAAAGAAGAACCATCTATTTTATCAAGATATCTAATTGATTTAGCAAAAGCATTTAGTAATTTCTATAATGACAACAAAATATTAGTAGAAGATAAAGATATACAAAATGCTAGAGTATACCTAACATACGCAGTTGGAAAAGTGTTAAAAACAGGGGCTAAATTATTAGGAATTGAAATGCCAAATAAGATGTAATTTAACTTTGTTGCATAGATAAAATCCTAGATAGAGAAACATAAAAGCAATTTTTTCTATGCAAGAAAAACATAAAAAGAAAGAATTTGTTCAACAAGAAAAGAATAATGAAGCTAATACATCAAAAAATACCAAAAATTAACAAAAAGTACTTGAAAAATATAGATAAACATGTTAGAATGCAAACATAGTTTATCTATATTTTTTATAGATAATTTTTATTTCAAAATTTTAATTCATATTTAGTTTAAGTCAAAATGAAATGATTCAATATTTCAAAAAACAATAACAGCGTTGTTACATTAAATCAAAAAATTTTATTCGAAAGGAGGGAAGTGTATGATTAAAAATTTAGATGAATTGTGGAACAAAATGCAAACAGAATTTGACAAGATAAATCAACAATTCAAAGAAATCGATAAAAGATTTGA
>CAWVJG010000078.1:0-17768 GCA_963929465.1 Bacillota bacterium | reverse complement strand
TTAAAAGAAGGAGAAATCTTATTACTTGAAAATGTAAGATTTCATAAAGAAGAAACAGATAATGATCCAGAATTTTGTAAAAAATTAGCTTCAATGGCAGAAGTATATGTAAATGATGCCTTCGGAACAGCTCATAGAGCACATGCTTCAACAACAGGAATTGCAAGTTATTTGCCAGCAGTATCAGGATTCTTAATTGAAAAAGAATTACAATTCTTAGGAAATGCTGTAAACAATCCAGAAAGACCATTTGTTGCTATTTTAGGTGGAGCAAAAGTTTCTGATAAAATTGGTGTTATTGATAGTTTATTAGAAAAAGTAGATACATTAATGATTGGTGGAGGAATGGCATATACATTCTTTAAAGCACAAGGATATGAAGTAGGAAATTCAATTTGCGAAATGGACAAATTAGACTTAGCAAAAGAAGCTATGGAAAAAGCAGAACAAAAAGGTGTTAAGTTAATGCTTCCAGTAGATACAAAAATAGGTAAAGAATTTAAAGCAGATACAGAAAGCAAAATTGTAAGTTATACAGAAATTCCAGCAGATTGGGAAGGATTTGATATTGGACCAGAAACTATAAAAATGTTTGAAGATGAATTAAGAAAAGCAAAAACAGTTGTATGGAATGGACCTTTAGGATTATTTGAATTTGATCAATTTGCTATTGGAACAAATGCGATTGCGAAAGTTTTATCAGAAATCGATGCTACAACAATTATTGGTGGTGGAGATTCAGCAGCAGCTGTTAAGAAGGCAGGACTAGAAGATAAAATGACACATATTTCAACAGGTGGAGGTGCTTCTCTAGAATTCTTAGAAGGAAAGAAATTACCAGGAATTGAAGCTTTAATGGATAAATAGAATATAAAAGAGGAACATCGTTTCCTCTTTATTAATTATAAGATAATGTAAATGTTTATAATATTAAATTAATTGCATACGAATTTCATGAAGAAATTAGGTATGTCGATAAATTTGAATTTACAAAAAAGTGAGGAGAAAAAATGGAAAAAATTCAATATATTACATACATTCCAGCAGGAAATGATACAGCATTTGTATTAAAAAGAGGTTATACACCAGAACAAAAGAAAAAAATCAATGATGCCATCATGCAAAAAGAAAGTAATATAGAGCAAGTAGGATTTGTAGAATTGGGAAAAGAACCAGAATTAGAAATGGCTGGTGGAGAATTTTGCGGAAATGCTACAAGAAGTGCAGCATATTATTATCTAAAAGGACAAACAGGAGAATTATTATTAAAAGTAAATGGAAAAGATTATGTAACGGCAGGTGTTAATGAAAAGGGAGAGGCATATTGTGAAATTCCTTTATATAAAGGAAATGACAGTATGTTTGAAATAAAAGAAGAAGGAATTTATCAAGTTAGAATGCAAGGTATGGTAACAATTGTCATAGAAGAAGATAAAGCAGTACCATATTTAGAGAATAAAGAAACCATAAAAGAGGAAGCTAAAAAAATAATAGAAAAATATGATTTGATAAATGAAGAAGCTGTAGGAATCATGTTTTTGGAAAAAGAAGACAACATGCTAAAAATCAATCCAGTGGTATGGGTAAATGCTATTGATACTATGTTTTATGAAACTGCTTGTGGTTCAGGAACAACAGGCGTAGGAATTGTAAAAGCAATGAAAGAAAATTGTAATCAAATGTTAGAAATTAAACAACCATCAGGCGAAAGTATAAAAATTAAAATAGAAATGGAAAATAGTCAAATACAAAAAGCAGTTATATCAGGAAAAATAAAAACAGATGGAAAAATAAAAGAAATAGAAATTGTTTAGTAAAACATATAAAAACAAGGAGAATACTTGAAAAGTATTCTCTTTTGTTATACAATAGTACTGTCTGTAGTGGCGTATAATAATGTTATATTCACAAAAGAATTTTATGAACATTATTATAGATAAAAAGGAGGAATTTTTATGAGAAGAAAAGTAATCGCAGGAAACTGGAAAATGAACATGCTTCCAGATGAGACAATTAGATATATTGACGAATTATCAAAATTAGTAGGTGAAACACAAAATGAGGTTATTTTATGTGTTCCATTTACTGATTTATTTTATGCCTTATTAACTGCACAAAATACCAATATTAAGATTGGTGCACAAAATATGCATTTTGAAGAAAAAGGTGCTTACACAGGAGAAGTATCAGCAAAAATGCTAAAATCAATTAATGTAGAATATGTCATTATTGGACATTCAGAAAGAAGACAATATTTTAATGAAACAGATGAAAGTGTAAATAAAAAAATAAAAGCAGCATTTGCAAATGGATTAAAACCAATTGTATGTGTTGGAGAAACATTAGAACAAAGAGAAGCTGGAAAAACAGCAGAAGTCATCACAAAACAAACAGAACTAGCATTAGAAGGATTAATGCAAGAACAAGTAGAAAATACAATTATTGCATATGAACCAATTTGGGCAATTGGAACAGGAAAAACTGCAACAAGTGAAGATGCAAATAACTCAATCAAAGATATCCGTAAGAAAATTGCTGAAATTTATGGACAAAATGTGGCTGATGGAGTTATAATACAATATGGTGGAAGTGTAAAATCTAAAAATGCAAAAGAACTATTCACCATGTCTGATATAGATGGAGGATTAGTTGGTGGAGCAAGTTTAGATCCAGAAGAATTTTCAAAGATTGTTAACTTTGACAAAGAAGCTTAATTTATTATATGCGAAAAATCTTATATAAGGGCAAGGTAACAGTTGATTGTTTATACAGCAAAAACACTTTAAATCTTAAGGAAAAGGATGGTAGATTATGAAAGATAAATTAACAATGCTAATGATATTAGATGGTTTTGGAGATAATCCAAACAAAGACGGAAATGCTATTAAATTAGCAAAAACACCAAATATTGATAAACTAATGAAAAAATATCCAAATACAGAAATTTACACAAGTGGATTACATGTTGGATTACCAGAAGGACAAATGGGAAATTCAGAAGTAGGACACACTAATATTGGAGCAGGAAGAATTGTGTATCAAGAATTAACTAGAATTACTAAATCAATAGAAGATGGAGATTTCTTCTCAAATCCAGAATTTATTGCAGCTATAGAAAATTGTAAAAAACACAACTCTAAATTACATATTTTAGGATTAGTGTCAGATGGAGGAGTACATAGTCATAATCGTCATCTATATGGATTATTAGAAATGGCTAAAAGAAGAGATTTTGAAAATGTATATGTGCATTGTTTCTTAGATGGAAGAGATACACCACCAGCATCTGCTGAAGGATATATTGTAAAACTAGAAGAAAAAATGAAAGAAAAAAATGTAGGAAAAATTGCAAGCTTATCTGGTAGATTCTATGCAATGGATAGAGATAAAAGATGGGAAAGAGTTCAAAAATGCTATAATGCACTTGTAAATGGTGAAGGTATAAAAGCGGGCAGTAGTGTAAAAGCAATTGAAGATTCTTATCAAAAAGAAGTATTCGATGAATTTGTTGAACCAACAGTTATTTGTAATGGGGAAGAACCAATTGCAAAAATTGAGAAAAATGATTCTGTTATTTTCTTTAACTTTAGACCAGATAGAGCAAGAGAGATTACAAGAGCATTAGTAGATCCAGATTTTGATGGATTTGAAACAAAGAAAGATTTAAATCTATATTATGTATGTTTTACAAGTTATGATGAAACTATGCCAAATGTACACATTGCATTTAAGAAAGAAGCTTTACACAATACATTTGGAGAATATATTAGTAAATTAGGATATACACAATTAAGAATTGCAGAAACAGAAAAATATGCGCATGTTACTTTCTTCTTTAACGGTGGAGAAGAAAAACAATATCCAGGAGAAGAGAGAATATTAGTACCATCTCCAAAAGTAGAAACATATGATATGAAACCTGAAATGAGTGCATATGAAGTAACAGATAAGGTGTTAGAAGCCATTCAAAGTGATAAATATGATAGTATCATATTAAATTATGCGAATACAGATATGGTAGGACATACAGGAAGTTTAGAAGCTGCTATAAAAGCAGTTGAAGCTGTAGATGAATGTGTAGGAAAAGTTGTAAGTTTAGTAGAAGAAAAACAAGGTAATCTAATTATTACAGCAGACCATGGAAATGCTGAGCAAATGATAGATTACAAGACAGGGGAACCACATACAGCACATACAACAAATCCTGTACCAATTGTATTAGTAACACCAGATACAACATTAAAATTAAAATCAGGCGGAAAATTAGCAGATTTAGCACCAACTATGCTTGATCTAATGCATTTAGACAAACCAGAGGAAATGACAGGAGAAAGTTTATTAGATAAGGAATAAAAGGATATGTTAAATCACACGAAACAGATAAAAGAAATGTATGAAGAAATACAAAGAAAATTACTATATATGATACCAGAAAAATGGGAATCGATATATTTATATAGTTCTGTCATAGAAGAGGGGAAAAAAGAACCAACAGGAGAATTATTTTTCTACTATATTCCAAAAGGAATATTTAGAAAAAATCCTGTTAATGTCTATGAGGTTCCAAGTAAATTTAATATTGATGAAAAACAGTATGTAGATTTAGTTCGAAATTTATATGATGACATAAAACAATTAAGAGAGGAATTTAAGAGAACAACTCCAGGAAAAATGTGGAGTAATCTTACAATATCTATAACGAATATGAAGTTTCGAGCAGAATATAGTTATGAAGATTTAGTAAATAATGCTTTTAATAGCTATGAACGTCATGTAATATGGAGATACAAGTACTTAGGAATTGGACCAGAACAAATTTCTAAAAAAGACAAAGACATATTATATCGATATTTTAATGATGCAAGAAATTTAGAAGAAGTAGAAGAATATAATGCTGGGATTTATATAGAGCAGGATACAAAAAATATTTTCGAGTATAATACCCAAGAAAATGAACTTGAAAATGATGGTTATATAACAGAAGAGGAAGTGCAAGAAATAGGGTTAGGAAAAAAATATAACCAAATTCAAAGTCATAAAATAGAAAATAATTGGGATGCAAATGTTCGAAAAAAAGAAAAAACTATGTGGAGTCATGATAATCAATCTGTAGAACAATATATTATAAAAAATAATAAAGGCTCTAGAAATGATCAGAATAGTAAAAATAATAAAAGTAATGAAGAAACAGAAAAAAAAGAAAATAAAAAAGATGTTATACTAAGAAATAAACAATCTAAGACAGTAAATAAAGAACAACAAGATGATACCATTGAAAAAATGAGAAGATTACAAGAAGAAATGAAATCAAAAAAGGTGGAAAAAATTGAAGATAAAAAGCAAAAAGAAAGAATACACAAAGTTGCAGAACCATTAAGTAGTAGAAAAAAAAGGAAAACCAAAAATGAAATAACAAATGAAGAATTTCATAAACCAATTAGAAATCAAATATTATTTTCAGAAGATGAAATGGATGAAGAGTAGAAAAGTTTTTAAATTTAGGCAATTTGCCTAAAAAGATATATACAAATAAAGTATTGAAAGGAGCAATGAAAATGATTTATTCAAAAGAATTAGAAGAAATGTGTGTTGTAAAAAAAGGAGTAGACCATGGACCAGCACCAATTCCAGAAGAGGGAAAATGGGTAAAAGCAAAAGAAATAAAAGATATATCAGGTTTAACACATGGTATTGGATGGTGTGCACCACAACAAGGCGCATGTAAATTAACTTTAAATGTAAAAGATGGTATCATTCAAGAAGCATTAATTGAAACAATTGGATGTTCAGGAATGACACATTCAGCAGCTATGGCTGGAGAAATTTTAACAGGAAAAACTCTATTAGAAGCATTAAATACAGACTTAGTTTGTGATGCTATCAATACTGCTATGAGAGAATTATTCTTACAAATTGTATATGGAAGAACACAAACTGCTTTCTCAGAAGGAGGACTTCCAGTAGGAGCAGGACTTGAAGACTTAGGAAAAGGTCATACATCACAAGTGGGAACAATTTATTCAAGTACATTAAAAGGACCTAGATATTTACAATTAACAGAAGGATACATTGTAGAATTAGGATTAGATAAAGATGATCAAATCATCGGATATAAATATGTTCATATGGGAAAAATGATGGATAACATCAAAAAAGGAATGGATCCAATGGAGGCTATTGAAAAAGCTTCTGGTACATATGGAAGATTTGATGAGGCTGTGAAAAAGATTGACCCAAGAAAAGAGTAAAACGAATGAAAAGCGGCATCTTGCGTCGTCAAACTTCATTTGAAATTTAATCAACGTACAAAGAGTACGTCTCATAAATTTCAAATTCGTTTTCCTAGCAATATACCACTTTTGCTTCGTTTTAGTAGATTAGCATTTTTAATAAATCTAAACGTCGATGTACAAAAGTACACCTTCAGTTTGTCTATATTTATGAAAAATGCACATCTCACTAATTTTAATTAATTTTCGAGTAAAAACGAATGAAAAGCAAACTACGTACTTTGTTCTAGTAGTGTGGATATTGAAATTAAAAATAATTTTAAAGGAATGATATAAATATGAAAAGATTGAAATATGATGATGAAGATAGTGATTTTAGACGAAAACAAGCAATCAATAATTTGTTAAGGTCATATCAAAAGAGTTTATCAAGTGAAGTTATTTCATTAGCTATTGAGATGTATGAACAAGGAAAAAGCTATGATGAAATAGAAAGATACCTACAATATGAACAGAGAAGAAAAGAAAGTTTAGGAAACGTAGATTATTATGGTGGAAGAACACTAAGAGAAGCAAGGGAAGAAATTGAGGATGATGAACTAGACAGATAATAAAAATTTATTGGAAATAAGTAAATTGCTGTGGGGGAAAAATGAAATTTGGTTTAGATGAAAAAGTTGTAAAAGATATTGTATCTATACTTGAAAAATATAGTGAAGTGGAAAGTGCCTGTATCTTTGGTTCAAGAGCAAGAGGAGATTATCGAAAAGGGTCTGATATCGATATAGCTTTGTTTGGAGAAAATCTTACATTTCAAATAAATGCAAAGATATATTTTGAAATTGATGATTTATATCTGCCATACAAAATAGACCTAATAAACTTTAATAGTCTTGGAGAAGATGATAAAATTAAAGATAGCATATTAAAAGAGGGAGTTGAAATATATGCCAGATAATGTAATACAAAGTTATGAAAATTTAAAAAAGGCTTTTAATAAATTAAAAGAATTTGTCGATACAGATAATGGCAGTGAGAAAGATAGAGGAGCCATCATAAATGCATATCAATATACTTTTGAGTTATTTTGGAAAACCCTTCAAAAATATTTAAAACAACAAGAATTATTAGATGAGTTAGGTCCAGGTTCAGTTATCAGAACAGCTTTTCAATATAATATTATTCAAGATGGTGAAACGTATATGTATATGTTAAAAGATAGAAATCTAATAACACATACATATAAAGAAGATGTAGCAGAAGAGATACACAATAGAATAAAGGAACAATACATTACAGAATTAGAGAAATTTATAGAATATTTTGATAAAAAAATATAAGAATAGGGAGGAAATAAAATGGCAGTAACATTTGAAAGTTATGAAAGAAGAATTGATCAAATAAAACCAGTAATGGAAAAATACGGAATAAAAGATTTTGAAGATGCATTAAAAATATGTACAGATAAAGGATTTAATCCATATGAAATCGTAAAAGGAGTACAACCAATTTGTTTTGAAAATGCAGCTTGGGCATATACATTAGGAGCAGCAATCGCTGTTAAAAAAGGTTGCACAAAAGCAGCAGATGCAGCTAAAGCAATCGGAGAAGGATTACAAGCATTTTGTATCCCAGGTTCAGTTGCAGATGATAGAAAAGTTGGATTAGGACATGGAAACTTAGCATCAATGTTATTATCAGAAGATACAAAATGTTTTGCATTCTTAGCAGGACATGAGAGCTTTGCAGCAGCTGAAGGAGCAATCGGAATTGCAAAATCAGCAAACAAAGTAAGAAAAGAGCCTCTAAGAGTTATCTTAAATGGACTTGGAAAAGATGCAGCACAAGTTATATCAAGAATTAATGGATTTACATATGTAAAAACAGAATTTGATTTCTTCACAGGAAAAGTAAAAGTAGTAGAAGAAATTAAATATTCAGATGGAGAAAGAAGCAAAGTAAGATGTTATGGAGCAAACGATGTTAGAGAAGGTGTAGCTATCATGTGGATGGAAGATGTTGATGTATCAATTACAGGTAACTCAACAAACCCAACAAGATTCCAACACCCAGTTGCAGGAACATACAAAAAAGAAAGATTAGCAGAAGGAAAGAAATACTTCTCAGTAGCATCAGGTGGAGGAACAGGAAGAACATTACACCCAGACAATATGGCAGCAGGACCAGCTTCATATGGTATGACAGATACAATGGGAAGAATGCACTCAGATGCACAATTTGCAGGAAGTTCATCAGTACCAGCACATGTTGAAATGATGGGATTAATCGGAATGGGTAACAACCCAATGGTTGGAGCATCAGTTGCAGTAGCAGTTGCAGTAGAAGAAGCAATGAAATAAACGATAGGGACGTGCCAAATCGTTCAAAAAATGAACGATTTGACCTGTCCCTAATGTTCAAAAATTGAACAAAAGGGACAGACCTCAAAGAATAAACTTATGAAAGTTATTCTGAGGTCTGCTTTTTGTTTATGAGAAAGTTAGGCAAATCTTGATTTTGATTATTCTTTGAATATTATCACAATTTAATGGAAATAATAATATAATAATATTGACAAATGTAATACAATGTAGTACAATAGTTACAGGAAGGAGTTGATAAATATGACGATTTCAGTAAGATTAAATGATGAAGATTCAAAATTAATAAAAGCATATGCAGAGATGAATCATATTTCTTTATCAGATTTAATACGAAATGCTGTATTAGAAAAAATAGAAGATGAATATGATTTAAAATCTTATAATAAAGCAATAAAAGAATATAAGAAAAATCCTAAAACATATACAATGGATGAAGTAAAAGAGGAGTTGGGGTTATAATGCGATATAAAGTAATCTTTACAGAAAGAGCAAAGAAACAATTAAAAAAACTAGATAAACATATAGCAGCGCTCATCATTGGATGGTTAGAAAAAAACATTCAAAATTGTGAAAATCCCAGACTTCATGGAAAAGGATTAGTAGAAAACAAGTCAGGACAATGGAGATATCGTATAGGAGATTATAGGGTTATATGTGAAATACAGGACAAAGAAATCATAGTGCTGGTATTGGAAGTAGGACATAGGAGAGATATATATGATTGAAAGAGAACGTCAAAAAGGATGTTTTCTTTTTTTGTCATAATTTTCTATTTATAACACATACTAAAATATATAAATTATGAAAAAACAATAAATCAGGAGATAAGTTATGAATAGAAGATATAGGAAATTAAGAATAGAAAAAAGGAATCGACTTTTGGAACTAGCATATATTGATCCTATAACAGGCTTAGGAAACTATAATGCATATTTAGCAAGAACAAAAGAAAAATTAGAAATAAATAGTAAAAAAACAATGATTATATTAGATATAGATAAATTTAAAACATTTAATAAAAAATATGGACATATGAAAGGAAATGAACTATTAAAGCGAGTTGGAGAAGAAATAAAACATGCAATCAGAAAAGCAGATATTGTTTGTCGATTAGCAAATGATGTTTTTGGAATTTTTTTAGTAGGAGAAGTAGATGTAGAAAATATAACAGGAAGATTAAATAACAAGATATCGAGAATCAATATGGGAGACATATGGTATAATTTGCGAATCTCTATGGGAGTGTATATATGTGATAAAGATGAAAAAGATGTGCAAAGTATCATAGACAAAGCAATTATGGCACATGATAGCATAAAAGGAAAATATCATGTGCCATATGGTATATTTACAGAAGAATTTGAACAAAAAGTGATAAGAGAAAGTGAAATAGAAAACATGATGGAAGAAGCCATTAAAAATAAAGAATTTGAAGTATATTATCAGCCACAAATTAGCACAAAAACAGAAAAAATGGAAGGAGCTGAAGCTTTAGTTAGATGGAAAAAAGGTGAAAATATGATATCTCCAGGTGAGTTTATTCCTATATTTGAAAAAAATTATTTTATCATAAAATTAGACGAATATGTTTACGAAAGAGTATGCGAGAACATACAAGAAATGAAGATACAATTTAAAGACATTCCTAAAATTTCAGTAAATATATCTAAGGAAAGTTTACTAGATAATAAATTTCTTGAAAAATATGAAAAAATCATGAAGAAATATGATATAATTCCAAAAGAGATAGAATTAGAAATAACAGAAAGAACAACAGTTAACAATGATATAGATATCCGAAATATGTTGAATGAAATAAAAGAAAAAGGATTTAGCATAGCAATTGATGATTTTGGAACTGGATATTCTTCATTAAATATGTTAGAAATGATGCCAATCGATACACTAAAAATAGATAAGTCATTTATAGATAGAATAGATATAAAAGAAGAAAAAACCAATTTTATAGAAATTATCATGTTTATTACCAAAAAGTTAAATCTAAAAACAGTTGCTGAAGGAGTAGAAACAATAGAACAGGTAAACTATTTAAAAAAATGGAATTGTGATTTGATACAAGGATATGTATATCAAAAACCATTGAGATTTGAAGAATTCAAAAAATATATTAAGGAGATGTAAAATGATAAACGAATATTATAAAAATTTTAGAGTAAGAGATTATATGAATGAAGAAATATTAAAAAGTATACAAGCTAATGACATAATAGATTGTTCTTTAGGAACAAATCCTTTTATTAATGAAAATATCATAAAAGAATGTGTAAAACAAAGCACATATGAAATTAATAAATATCCATCTATAGAATATGAAAAGTTAAAAGAGCAATTACTAGAATTTTGGAAGAAACAAATTGGAAAAACAATAGACAAAGAAAATATCACCTTTGGAGCAGGAACTATGGGAATGCTTAGAAATATTAGTCAGTTTTTAATAGATGAAGGGACAAAGGTATTAGGATGTGCACCGCAATTTCCAAGGTTTATATCAGAAGTGGAATTAAGAAAAGGAATATATGAATGTGTTAACTTAAAAAAGGAAAACAATTATAAATTTGTAGTAACTGACTTCTTGAATAATATAAATGATACGTATCAAGTTATATCGATAGAAAATCCAAATAATCCTACTGGACAAATAATTGATGTTCATGATATTGAAGAAATTGTGAAAAAAGCAAAACAATATGATATTTTTGTCATAGTAGATGAGGCATATGGAGATTACATGTCCTTAGATAGTTCAGCAATAACATTAGTTGATAAATACAATAATTTAATGGTACTAAGAAGTGCATCAAAATATTTTGGATTACCAAATCATAGAATAGGTTACCTATTTGCAGATAAAGAAATTGTAAAAATATATAATGAAATTTCTTTACCATTTCCATTTTCAGATTTATCAGCAAGTATATTTACTAAAATTTTAAAACGTTATGAGGAATTAGAAGAAACCAAATTAAAAACAATAACAGTAAATAAAAAAATATATAAAGCACTTAATGCGGAAAATTATATTTATACAAATGTTGAAACACCAATTTTTACAATAAAAACAGATAAATATGAAGAATTAACGAAAAAATTAAGTGAAAAGGGAATGATAGCAGAAAATTGTGGATATTTTATAAATTTAGATAATCATTATGCAAGAATAAGAATACATAAAGATTATGAAAAAATCATAAAAATACTTTCAGAAGTATTGTAAATAAAAATTAAAAAAACTCCTAGAATTGAGTAAAATAAAGACACAATCAAAAAGCGAACAAAAATTTTATATTTTTTTAAAAAAAGTATTGACAAAGTAAAAAATAAAATATAAAATAAGAACAACAAAAGCGAACAATAATTTGCAAAACAAAAATTCAAGAATAGGAGTGATATTTATGTATAAAGTAAAAAAACAAATTCGCGTAAAAAACAGTATAAATACTACATTAGAGAGGCATCCTGTACCAGTCTTAGGAATCGATTACAAAGTAAAAATTGTATATAAAAATGTAAAAGTACCTGAATTAAATGTAGAAAATAAATTGATAAAAATATCACTTCCTAATCGATATAAAAAAGATAATAATCAAGAAATTTTAGATTTAGCAATTGATAAAATGTATGAACAAATAGCAAAAGTAGAAGTGGAAAGAGCAATGGAAAAAACAAGAATTATGCTAGGATTTGCACCTGAAGATTATGAAATCAAAAATATGAAAAAAGAAATTGGAAGATGTATCAATGGTAAAATTACCATTAATCCTAAAATAGTTATGTTCCATAGAGACGTTCTTGATTTTATTGTATTACATGAATATTGTCATTTAAAATATAAAACACATTCAAAATATTTTTATAGAATGATAGAAAATTATGAGCCTAACTTTGAAAAATATGAAAAAATCATAGAAACTAGCTTGTTTCAATACTAGAAATACGATATAATCATAATATGATGAAAGAAATAATTGTAAGTAAGAAATACCATGAAAAGAAATTAAATAAAGTTATATTAGAAGAATTATCCAATATAAACTACCCTACATTTTGTAAGTTATTAAGAAAAAAAGATATAAAAGTAAATGGAAAAAGAATAAATAAAGATATATTGGTCTATGAAAATGATAAAATACAAATATATCTTCCAAAGGAATTAGAAGATGTAAAGATAGAGTTGGATATTGTTTATGAAGATGAAAATATATTGGTAATCAATAAGCCGGTAAACATTGAAGTAACAGGAAGAAATTCTTTAACAGAAATAATCAACAAACAGTATACAAATTGTGAATTTAAACCACAACCATGCCATAGGATTGACAGAAATACAACTGGATTGGTTATGTTTGCAAAAAATGAAAAAGCATTAAGAATCTTATTAGAAAAATTTAAAAAACATGAAATAGAAAAACATTATCTGGCTTTAGTATATGGAATTCCTGATAAGAAGGAAGAAAGACTGGAAGCTTATTTGTTTAAAGATCAAAAAAAGTCGCAAGTATATATTAGTGATACCTTTAAAAAAGGATATCAAAAAATTATTACTAAATATACAGTATTAGAAAAAAGAAAAAATAATACTGCTTTATTAGATGTTGAAATTGAAACAGGGAGAACACATCAAATCAGAGCACATTTAGCTTATATAGGTTATCCTATTATTGGTGACGGAAAATATGGAAAAAATGAAATTAATAAACAATTTGGTAAAAAATATCAAATGTTATGTAGTTATAAATTAAAGTTTCATTTTCAATCAGAAAGTGGAATATTGTCATATTTAAAAGGAAAAGAAATTGAATTAAAAAATATAAACATGTAAAAGGTTATATATATGTATAATCTGTTTTCTTCGCAATGAAAAACATTTGTAAAACATGGGCGTTAGCAAAGAAAGTGACTATTAATGATTTAATAGTCACATCCTTTTTCTATCATAGCTTCATCAATTTGATTAACTCTTTTAATTAAAGACAATAAAAATTTAGACAAAATATATTTAGCATTCTTTAAATTAATATCTATATTTTTTGCTTTACAAGCATTTTTAAGTTCTGTTAAATCATTTCTAATGGCAGGAAGTAGTGATAGAGAAATACATACCATAACTTCAATTTCCTCTGTATTGACTTTGAAAAGTTTTAATGGGGTACATAGTAATCTAATCGTTTTTGCTAAGTTTGCAACAGTTGTTGTTTGAGAATATATAAATGTTGTGTTGCAAACAATGATTAATTTAATTCCTATCCATAAAGCAAATATAAAACTATCTAAGAAAAGATTAATGATAAATGTAAAAAGTACAAAAGGAACAATTTTTAATGTATTAAAAAATGCCTTTTTAAAACTAAGTTTACACAATAATATAATGGCTAGGTTTATGATAAGACATGCTAAAATATAAATATGATTTGGTAAGAAAAATATAGTGGTAGCATATATAATAAAAATTAAAAATTTAAGAACATCTTTCATATAGATTTCCTTTCTGTATTTAATTTTCCTTTGATGGCACTTGTAAGTTCTTTTACAGAAAAATCAGATACATGTAAATCCATACCTTCTTTTTTTAACTCCACTAAAATGCTTAGTAGAGTTGGAATTTTAATACCATATTTCTCTAGAATATCATATTTATCAATTAATTCTTCTTTATTTATTTCAGCTACAATTTCTCCATTATCTAAAATCAAAGTTCTATCAGCTAATAAAATTTCATCTGACAAATTGGTAATGCAAATAACTGTATATCCTTTTTGTTTCAAGTCTAAAATAATATCATGTATTTTTTCTTTTCCATAGCTATCAATCATAGTGGTTGGCTCATCCAAAATAATGTATTTTGGATTTTTAGCCAAAATTTCTGCAATCATAATTCTTTGTTTTTGCCCTAGTGATAAAGCATATAAATCTTTATCTTTAAAATCATACATATCTACTTGTTTTAAAGAAGTAGATATTCGATTTTCAATTTCAGATTGTTCTAAACCTCTAAGAGAAAAAGAAAGTTCATCATAAATATTATTAAAGATAATTTGATTTTCAGGATTTTGAAAAACAATTCCTACTTTTTCTCTAATGGCTTTAATGTCTTTAGATGTATTGATATTATCAATTGTTATTGTTCCTTCTTTTAATTTAGTAATTCCTGCAATCAACCTTCCAAGAGTTGATTTTCCCGAACCATTTTTCCCAACAATGGCAATGACTTCACCATTGTTTACAGAAAAGTTTATGTTTTTTAAGATATAATCACTATTTTTGTATTTAAAACATACATTTTCTACGTTAATCATCGTTATCGCTACTCCTTATATATTTATCAAAAGGTTTTCTTAATAGTTTTTCGATAAATAAAATAACAATTATTTGAATAGGTATCATGATAAGTTGTTTTGTAAGTCTAGGTAATAGTAATACCATAAAAGCTTTGCCAGTGATAATACTTGTCCATAAGGTGTTTAATCCTGTATGAATAACAAAGGTAACTAAAAGAACAGCAATGATTACTCGAATAATATACTGTTTGTTTGTTAAAGAATCTGATTCCTTTTTGTATAGTAATAATCCATAAATTAAACCAGTTAAACCTGCACTGATAGTATATCCTATAAAAAAGCTTCCTGATGGGAATAAGGTAGCACCGATTAAATCTTCCACAACAGTAATAAGAACAGTCCATTTAGGACCAAGCCAAGTAGCACATAAGGCGATAGCTACAAAGGTAAAACTGATTTTCATGATAGGTGTTGAAATAATAAAAAATCTAGATAAAATAATCAATAAAGCTAATAAAATAGCTGCTAAAATAATTTTTTTGTTTTTACGCATAAAAAAATCTCCCTTCTATTTAATTTCCGCATTAAAAGAATAGGAGTTAATCCTTCAAATCTTTATTAGCGGAATGCGAAAATAGATACGCAAGTTAATTTTTATTATAGGACATGTAATTTTCTATAATAAAAAATACTTTTGCCTTAGTAACAACTTCCCGTCTACTAAGTCTTAACGATTTATTTTCTACTCTAATAACTAAATATTTAATTATGTAATATATTGTATCACATTTTTACAAGATTGTACATATTTTTACAAATTTCTCTAAAAACAGCATTTAACTGTGTTTTTGTTCTACTTAATTTTATTAGTTAATCATGTGAAAAAGATAAATATAAGTTATTTCTATTTCCTTAAAACATATACCAACCACTTGTTGTTATCATTTCCACCATCTTTATGAAAATCTTCGATTTTAAAATTTGTTTCTTGAATAATATTGTCTAAATCGCTTTGAGAGAAGTAATTATAATAACGTTCTGCTCCCATATGATATTCACCTTCAAAATCTACCCATTCATTATCAACTTTTTTTGTTTCACGATTCATTGCATTAAAAATAAAAATTCCATTATCTTCAAGAGTATCATACACTTTTTGTATGATATGTAAAGCATCTTCTTTCGTGAAATGAACAAAAACTCTCCAACAAAAAACAGCAGAATATTTTTCTGGAAAAGAATCTTTTAGAGCATTAAATTGAATTGTTTTTAATCCTTGATTTTGAGTGGCTGTTATAAAG
Source organism: Bacillota bacterium (assembly GCA_963929465.1). GTDB lineage: Bacteria > Bacillota > Clostridia > TANB77 > CAG-508 > CAG-269. The sequence goes on along the minus strand of CAWVJG010000078.1, from coordinate 1,557 downwards.
TCATCAGCTGTATCACTTGCTGTTACGTTGAAACCTAAATTTTGAATAAATTTTGCGTTTGATCCATCTCCAGAACCAATTTCAAAAACTTTTGCATGTTCTGGTAATGACGAAAAATTTGATGTAATTAATTTTTCTAATTTTTCACGTTTTTGTTTTGCTCTTTTTGGATCAAGTTTATCATGTTCGACGCTGTTAGATAAATACAAATATGCTTTTTCTTTGTATACTTCTAATGTTTTTTCATTTTCTTTACTCATAATTATCCTCCTTAAATATTTAGTTTTCCTTGTTATATATAGATGAAAAACCTAAAAAACTTAATTTATTTTTTGGTAATATAAATGCATATATTCTTTTTCTAATATATACTACTATATAAGCTAAAGATCCCAATATATATGTTAAAAATAAACCACAAAACTCAATGTTCTCTGTATCATTTAATATAATATTTTTAAAGTTATAAAATCCATAGCTAAAAACAAATATAGCCAAAGGAAAAGCAAAAGAAGTAATTAGGACCAATAAAAAATTTTCTTTGCAAAAAATATCAATTTTATTTCTTTTCAATGATTTAATTTCTATAAATACGCATATAAAATATATAATTCCTAATATTATAGCAAAAATATTTTCAGATTCGTTCATAAAAATCACCAGATACATTATATTATAAATTGAAATAATAATCAATATATGCTATACTTTTGTTGGTGATAAAGATTGTTAATAGTGTATGGAATAAGTTTATTTTTAATTATATATTTTGTTTACCTAATCATTAAATATTCTGGAACAGAAAAACCAAAATACAATTTACAATATTATAGAGATAAAGAACATATTAAATATCCTGCAATCATTGTTGGATATTTAGATAATAAAACTATTAAAGTTGAGCATTTTATTGCAACAGCATTAGATTTTGTTTGTAAGAGATATGTCGAGGTAAAAGAATCAAGAGATGGTAATGATTATATATTTACGATTACTAAAGATATTAAAGCTTCAAATATTGAATTGGAAGCTTTAAAAATATTTTTTAATAGTGAGTATTTAGAAGTAGGAAGTAGACAAAGTTTAAACCAATTTAAAAAAATAATGTAGGATTTGTTTATGAACATAAGTTATTATAGATTGGATAAAAAAGAGGTTTTAATAAAAATTAAAGACAATGCCTAAATTTAATTTAGAAAAGGCATCGTCTTTTTATGTATTTACAAATTAATTATTTTTCCTATAATCTCTTTATCTTCTATTTTATTAATTCCAAAACATTTTTTGCCTAAATCCTTTATAGAAGCTCCTAAATGATACATTTCTTCATTATCTAAAACAATAAATCTATCATGAAATTTATTTGTTTTAGCAATTTTTAGAATAGGATATTCTTTATTAAATTTTTGAATATCTATATTTTGAATATTACTTTTGTTAGATGTAAAAATAACTACTTCTACATTATTCTTCTTTTTAGTTAACATCTTTAATATACTATCATCAACATAATTATCTATTATCAAAATCTTCTTACTTGCTTTTTTTATAATATCG
>CAWVJG010000077.1:0-4048 GCA_963929465.1 Bacillota bacterium | reverse complement strand
AGCAACAGGAGATAAAAAGACATTAACAGAAAACAACTGGACAGCAACATTTACAAATTTACCAGTATATGAAGATGGAGAAAAAATTACATATACAGTAAAAGAAGTAAATGTAGCATCTGGATATACATCAAGTGGAGATGGAACAGAAGCAAATCAATATACTATTACAAATAGATATACACCAGAAACAACAAGTGTCAGCGTAAATAAAGTATGGAATGATAATAATGATCAAGATGGATTAAGACCAGATGAAATAGAAGTAGAATTATTAAAAAATGGACAAGGCACAGGAAAAACAGTAACATTAAATGCAGGAAATAGTTGGAGAGAAACATTTGATAATTTACCAATAAATGAAGATGGACAAAAAATCACATATACAGTAAAAGAAGTAAATGTGCCAGAAGGATATACATCAAGTGGAGATGCAACAGAAGAAAATAATTATACATTAATAAACACACATAAAATATTTGACTTAAGTTTAAGAAAATATATAACAAAAGTAGGAAATACAGACATCAATAATAGAAATCCAAATATTAGTACAGACTCTTTAGAAACTGGAACAACGGCTACATATAATCATAGAAAAGACCCAGTAGTTGTAAAAACAGGAGATACAGTAATATATAATTTAACAATATATAATGAAGGAGAAAAAGCAGGAAGAGCAACTAAAATTGTTGACCAATTACCATCAGGTTTAACATATGTTGGACTTGTTGATGATAGTATTTTCACAGTAGAAACTTATGATATAGGTACAAATACAATTTACTTTATAAGACAAGATAGCAATACAGACAATTTAGATGCCTATAATGGTGGAACAACATTAGATTCAGAAACAATACAAGTTGTATGTGAAGTAACAGCAACAGCAGGAAGCGAAGATACCATATTCACAAATGTAGCATGGATATCAGAAGAATATGATGCAGAAGATGATAAAATGATAACAACAGAAGAAAATGCAGATACAGATTCTGAGCCAGGAACAACACCAGAAGTAAATAAAGATGATTTAGTAACAACAGATGATGGATATATTGGAAATGAGAATAACCAAGGAAAAGATTTGAGCAGTAGTGAAGAATATTTTGAAGGTGAACAAGATGATGATGACTTTGAAAAAATTATATTAGAAGCTATCACACAAGTACAAGTAAATAAAGTATGGAATGATAATAATAACCAAGATGGATTAAGACCAGGAAACATACAAGTAGAATTATTAAAAAATGGAGAAGAAACAGGAAATACAGTAACATTAAATGACGGAAATAGATGGACAGCAACATTTGATAATCTACCAGTAAAAGAAAATGGAGAAAAAATTACTTATACAGTAAAAGAATTACAAGTTAGTGGATATGAAGTTAGAATCACTTCAAATGGAGAAAACAATTTCACAATCACCAATACACACACACTAGGATTAACAAGTGTCAATGTAAATAAAGTATGGAATGATAATAATAACCAAGATGGCGTAAGACCAGAAAACATACAAGTAGAATTGTTAAAAAATGGAGAAGGAACAGGAAATACAGTAACATTAAATGACGGAAACAGATGGACAGCAACATTTGACAATTTACCAATTAATGAAAATGGAGAAAAAATTACTTATACAGTAAGTGAAATTAAAGTAGATGGATATGCAGTGAATATTACACAAAATGGAGAAAATAATTTTACCATTACGAATACACATACACCAGGAGTAACAAGTGTAAGTGTCAATAAGGTATGGGATGATAAAGACAATCAAGATGGATTAAGACCAGAAAGCATTGAAGTAGAATTATTAAAAAACGGAGAACCAACAGGAAATATCATTACTTTGAGCGAAGAAAATCATTGGACAGGAACATTTAATAACTTACCAGTAAAAGAAAATGGTGAAGATATTGACTATACAGTAAGAGAAATTACACAAATAGAAGGATATACAACAGAAATTACAGAAAATACAGGAAGTACAAACAACTTAGAGAGTGCAGATAATACAAATAACATAAAAAATATTGCTAGTACAGATGATGGTGAAACAACCATTGCAACATATGCTACAAGAAGTATGGTAAGAGCTACATCAGAAAATGTTGAACCAAAGAACTTTACGATTACCAATACACATATTGTAGAAGAGGAATTTGACTTAGCATTAAGAAAATTCATTGTAGCAGTAAGTGGAGATGAAACAATTGAAGACAGTGAAATCTTAAAGACCGAAGATGGTAGTGCTTATGCAAGAGAACCAATTGTAGATGCATCAAAATTAAACACAACTGATGAAAATGGAAATACGATAACAACAGCAATCTATAATCATACAAAAGAACCAGTATTGGTAAAGAAAAATGATATAGTTGTATATATGTTAAGAGTATATAATGAAGGAGAACAAGATGGATATGCAGCAGAAATAAAAGACTATTTGCCACCATATTTAGAATTTGTAGATGGAGAATTCAATAGCCAATATGGTTGGGAAGTATCAGAAGACGGAAGAACTGTTACAACAAGATATTTAGAAAATAGTTTAATTGCAAAACCACAAATAGATGATAATGGAAACACAACATTATCTTATGAGCAAGTTCCAATTATGTGTAAAGTATTAGAAAATGCAAATTCAAATGAAAATATAACAAATATTGCAGATATAACAGAATATCAAGATGCAAATAAGGAACCAGTAGAAGATAGAGATTCTGAACAAGATAATGTAGAAGTACCAAGTGATGAAGAATTACCAGGATATAAAGATGATGAAATCAATCAAGATTATGTACCAGGACAAGAAGATGATGATGACTTTGAAAAAGTATATGTGCAAGAATTTGATTTAGCATTAAGAAAATTCATCAGTGAAGTCGATGGAACACAATATGATAGAGTGCCAAATGTAGATTTATCAGGATTAGAGCAAGGAACAACTGCTATTTACAACCATACAAAGGATCCAGTATTGGTAAAAAGAAATAGTGTGATAATCTACACAATTAGAGTATACAACGAAGGCGAAATTGATGGTTATGCAGAACAAGTAACAGACTATCTACCAAAAGAATTAGAATTTTTACCAGAGCATGAAATCAATATTCAATATGAATGGCAAATATCAGAAGAGGGAAGAGTTGTGACAACAGATTATTTATCAAGTGCAAAAGAAACAGAAGAAAGACAAAATGAAATCAAAGCATTTGATGGACAAACATTAGACTATAAAGATTTACAAATCGCATGTAAAGTAAAAGAAGATGCAGAAACAAATGTAAAATTAACAAACTTAGCAGAAATTACAGAAGACGAAAATGAATATGACATACCAGATAGAGATTCGACACCAGACAATATCGAAATACCAAGTGATGAAGAATTACCAGGGTATAAAGATGATGAAATAGAAAAAGATTATGTACCAGGACAAGAAGATGATGACGATTTTGAAAAAGTAATCATCCAAGACTTTGACTTAGCATTAAGAAAATTCATCACAAAAGTAGATGAAGAAGAGGTAACAACAAGAGTACCAGAAATAAGTTATGATAGAGAAGAAAATCAAATTACATATAATCATACAAAAGAACCAGTAGAAGTTATTACAGGAAATATCGTAGAATATACAATCAGAATATATAATGAAGGAGATATCGCAGGATATGCCCAAGAGGTAGCAGATGATATCCCAGATGGATTAAAATTCTTACCAGAAAATGAGACAAATATAGAATATAGATGGGTAATGTATGATGAAGAAGGAAATGTAACAGACAACCCAGAAGAAGCAGTAGAAATTAGAACAGACTACTTATCAAAAGAACAAGGAGAAAGTAGACTAGATGAAGAAGAGATGCCAGGAGATACAGAACAAGAAGGAACACAAACACCAGTAGGAGAAAATCCAAATCTATTACAAGCATTCAATCCAGAAGAGGAAATTGGAGAAGGAAATCCAGACTATAGAGATATCAAAGTAGCATTTGAAGTAGTAGAACCAAATGAATCAGATAGAATCATAGTAAACTCA
>CAWVJG010000076.1:0-2612 GCA_963929465.1 Bacillota bacterium | reverse complement strand
GAAAATAGACGAAATTGACAAGAAAAATGCAAAATAAAAAATGTAGTAAAAACGGTAATTATTTTATTTCTATGCACTAATTTTATTTTGAATTCCTAATCCAGCATCTAAACATGTTAAAATTTCTATTTTCTTTTTTTTCTTTACCGGTTTTATTTCCACCTTTAAAGAATCTGTATATAATTGTCGTTTATCTTGTTGAATGGGTTGTTGCATTGGTTCTTTTTTTTCTTCTAAAAGTTTTACATCATCCTTTTTTCTAAATATTTTTTCTATCATTTCAAATATCTTTTTTATAATATTCATATTTTTTACCTTCCTTCCCCAGCAATCATTTCTTGCATATTATATTTATTTGTTTCTTGTCCTTGTTTTTCCCATGGTCTAATACCTTCTTCTGCCTTTAAGTCTGTCTCATAACATTCAAATTTCTCTTCAAATTCTTGTTGTGTCAAAGGTATCATTTTCTTCTTTGTTTCATCAGCACAATAAAATATTTTTCCTTCTTCAGGTAAATCCACATAAACATACATAACTGGTTTCTTTTCTGCATCTTCTCTATTATATACTCTATTTATGACACAACGTTCAAACTGCAAATTAGGGTTGTTTAATAAAACATTTTGTAATATATTTATCGTTTCAAATTGACATGTTGCAAATTCCGGATACATTTTGTCCAATAATTGAAATTGTCTTTCTATGTTTTCTCTATCTGAAATCTTCAAATTATCTATCTGTTTAGAAATATCCATTAATTTTTTTATAGGAAATTCTCCCTTTTCATTACATATACCTATTGTTGTATAAATTTGTCTAATATATTTTTCTTCTAAGCTTAATGTAACATCAGATAATGATTCATCCACTTTATGAAATTCACTATCTTTTCCTTCATCATCTATATCATGTTCTCTTATTTCTTTATAACTTTTGCAAAAATTGTTTGGCATAGCGCCATATCTTTCTGTTGACAAATCCCATGTCGTATCATCTATTGTATCTCCTTTAATAACTCCTTGATTTGTTGGAATTTCTACATCCTTTAATTTAACAAAAGCATGCCATTTTGATTTCATTATTTCTGCTTTTATGCCTATTTCTTTTAACATATATGTTTCAAGTTGTGATATTCCAAGACAAGTACCCTTTTGGGAAGCTATCATTTTCCATAGAGCTCTAGAATCTTCTATATTAAATATTTCTGCTTCAAAATCTGGACTATAACTAATTCTCTTTCCTATAGCATTCCTAATATATGCTATTTTTTCCAAATCTCCCCATTCTGATTTTATTCCTTCTAAAGTTTCTTGTATCCATGTTTCTCCTATTTTATATTCCTCTGCTGTTGATGGAGTTGATCCATTATCTATTATCTTTATACCGTCTCTTGTTGTAGTTTCAGTTGTTTTTCCATACTGATTATCTATTACTTGCATTTCAGGACAAATATCGCATAATTGTATTAATTTTTTTCTTTGTTCTTTTGTCATTTGCATTGCATTTGGCATGATAAATCTATCTAATCCTCTATATATCTCCAAATCTTTCTGCAAATCTAATACAATCTTTCCATCTTCTCCTATCTCCATTTTTAATACATCTTGTTGTTCTTGTGAAAGTTTAGATTTATCCATTTTATCTCTTGCTTCTTTATTTAACGCCATTATTATTTCTTTCTCTTCTCTATTGGTTAATCCTAATTGTGGCATTTTTTCTACAAATTCCAATTGTCTATCTGTGTTTAGTTCATTTATAATTTCATAAACTTTTATTCCTTTCAAGGTGCAAAAATCCGCATTATCCCTAAAGAATTCACCAATTTCATCTATTTCCATACAAGAAATAACTTCTTTTATATCAGAAATATCTAAATCATATTTTTCAGCCTGCTGGATAAGAATTTCTTGTTTTCTCTTATAAGAAAGTTGTTTTAATATCGGCATCATTAGTGACTTATCATGATTCAAATGATATTGGTCTACCATTTCTAATTGGTCTTTTTCATCTTCTATTTCTAGGATGACGTCACCTAATTCTGTTCGTACAAATTTCCATTTATTGTCTATTAAATCCTTATTTCTTAATATTTTTACTTTATTTTCACTACGAAATTCTCTAATATATTGTATAACATCTATATTTTTTAAAGGATAATTATCTATAAAATTCCTATTTTGAAAAATTTCAATTCTGCTATCTTCTGATAATCCTTGTATAAAAAAACTATTTATACTTTCTGTTGATTCTTCTGGTTTTATATTTTTAAAAAATGTATCTATTCTTTTACTTTCCTCTGAAATGCACCCCATTAATCTAACTTTTCCTAATGGATTCATTTCTTTAAAAAAATCCACCTCTAACAATTGTATTACTTCTTCATCTGAGAAATAATTGTTGACTAAATCATATAGATAATTATCTGTCATTCCTTCACACGTAAATACATTATCCATGAGTACATTGACTTTATTATTTGATGATTTTAATAAATTTTCTAGTTCTTGTAAATTCAAAATTTCCTCCTTAGTAAATGATTTGTTTTCCTTCCACTTCATAAACTGAACATTGGGGACAGGTCAAATCGTTCAATTTTCGAACGATTTGACACG
>CAWVJG010000075.1:0-12884 GCA_963929465.1 Bacillota bacterium | reverse complement strand
CCACGTGTCCGTTGGAAATATTGTCATTACAAATATTCTTGTGTATTTATCATATCCTAGATATAAATAATCTTTCTTTTCTTCTAATACTTCAGGAAGCAACACATCTGTTAAATTAGGAATGTTTTTGAATATGTTTTTTTCTTCTTTTATTTCTTGTTTTTTTCTCTTTTTTTCTTTTTTTGCCAACATATAAATTCTCACCTCCTTGTAAAAAGTTATCTATTTTTAAAGTGGAATTTTTGTTTAATTCACGATAAATTAAATTATATAATTCATTTTGGGATAGTATATTACAAGTAATTTTAGCCCTTAATAGATTATTTCTTAATAAAAGATATTTTCTATCTAATTCATTTATAGCGTTTTTATAAAGTCCATCATAAGAAATAATTACATAATTTTTTATGATAGATACTTTGTTACTTTCCATTAGATTATATAGATATTGAACTAAATTTTGTTGATATTCTTTAATGAGTTCATTATCGAATCTATTACTTTTAATTTTCTTAATTACATTTGAAGTATCTATATATTCAGTTGTAGAAAAAAATTGAATTGCAGAATCTATTGAAAGAGCAGTTTGGATTAGCACATCTTCAACACTTTCTTGCTCATTAAAAGATAGCATATTATAATCAATACTGCCTAAACTTGCAACAATAGAATATCTATTTCCTAGACAAATAATGTTATCTTTTATTTTTATCTGTAATATGTTTGATAATTTTTTCTTATCCTTTTTTCTATCTTTCTTTTTGGTTTCTGCATTAGGAAGTGGGGAGGTAGTAATATTTCTTTTATCTTTTCTTTTAACATATATAACAGTTCCAATTATGAACAATACACTTAAAACTAAAAATATAATCATTACTATCATTTGCCACACCTCTCATATAAATAGATTTTCTTACGAAAGGCATATTTAAAAGCATAAAAAAATAACTTATCAAAGTATTGTTCATTTACTTTAAAAAAAGCACAAAGAATAAAAAATATTGATACTACACTAATAATAATTATTTTTATTGGTATGGGTAGTGGGGTTGCTAAAACCGATAAACTTGATGCAGATAGCATTAAATAAATTACTTGTCTTAAACTTAAATATCCACCAAAGATTTTTTCTTCTCTTTTCAAGTCAAATGGTACTTTAAATATTCTCATATCTAAACCACCACCTAACTACCAAGTAAGTTTCCACTGTTGTTTGTAGCAATATTTATAATAATTCCTGCTATAATAAGTGATGCTCCTAGAACTACACCACCACCACATATCCAGGCTAAACTTCCGATTGACTCTGACCTTTTTTGAGGGTTATTTGAATTAGCAATCATTTTAATTGCTGCAACCACTACACTTGCAAAAATTAAAACGCCACCGTAAAGGCATTGCAATAGAAGTAATTACTCTTTTTATGTTTTCTGTCGCAGTTTGTACTTCAGCAGTGCCAATTCCACTATTACCTGTTTCAGCAGCAAATACCATATTTGCTTTAATTGCAAATAAAGTTATAGTTGTTCCTATTGCAGATAATTTATTTAAAAATTTCTTTTTTCTAAAACTCATATTTTCATCATCTCCTATACAAATTAATAGGGCTTTTTTGTATAGAACACACGTTATATCATACCTTTAAATCTTATATACAAAATAGGAATTAAAAGTATAAAAAAAATACCAATCATTAAAAATGGTACTGTTTTTAGAAATTTTGATTTTAATGTTTGTGATTTTATAAGGCATCCTAGTATAAGTAATAATAGTGAAATTACTAATAATACTACTAACAATATAAGTATTGATATAAATGCAATATAGAAAAATGAAGATATAATATTATTAAAATTATTCATATAATCTTCAAACATTAAAAATCACCTCTTATATCGTATTTTTTGCATATTTGTTGATTATAGCCATTTTATAATAGTTCAAGAAATCACTAGGATTATGTTCTTTTGAAATAATATAAATATTAATTAATTCATCTCTATTTATTTTTGGTAATATATACTTAAAATCAGTATTATATAATGAATATAATGTATAAATTATTTCTTTTATCATTTGTATTTTATCTTCTTTCATAATTGATAAAATATCTGTTGTATAATTAAATTCTAAATGATTTATAATACTGTAAAATTCATTTGAGATTTTTTCGCTATTATTTATAATAAATAAAAATAAATCATCTATTTTAATATTTATATTATTATCCTGTACTTTTTTGTATATAGGGTATGTACTTTTTAATACATAGGGGTATGTATCTTTTTGTATATAGGGTGTATCACAAATATATATTCTTCTTTCCTTAATTTCTTTTTTATTATCTTTAATCAATTCTATGTTTACATATCCTAATTTTTCTAAATGGCTTATCCATTGCGATACTGTATGAATAGTTACTTTATATAATTCTGCAAAATATCTATTGCTTGCAAAACAAAAACCTTTTGAATTAGCAAGTGCGGTAATTTCACCATAAAGTAATTTTTCATTAGGTTTTAAATCTTTGTTGTATCTAACCGTAGCCGGTATGATTGCATAATAATTATTTTTACTTTCCTCATTCACGATTAACCTCCTTTTGCATTATTTTATCTTCTCTTGATCCTGATAAAATCAAGGCATATAAAAAGAGGCTAATATTAGCCCCAACAATTAAACCAATTATAAAATATATCATTTTAACATCTCCATTTTTAAAAAATTTATGTATAGTGATTAGATACTTGCTTTTTTAAATTTCTCTAACAAAACTCTAACAAATTGTAAAAAGTTTTGGATTTTTTTGTTTCCTTATTTTTCAATATTTTTATGTTCTTACCTTGCAAATCCTTACAGTCTCTTGTGATATATGTGTCTTATTAAATCTTAATGGAGACTAATAGGTAAACAGGGTAAAATCCTTCTAAGCCTGGGGTCGGGGGTTCGAACCCCTCCTGGCTCACCAAAACAAATAAAAAACATTATCATCGAGAATTGATAATGTTTTTTTATTTGCTTATTAGAAAATTTAGCTTTTCTTAAGCAATTTTTTCTCCTTTTAAATAATAACCTATTTTATTAATTGTTACAATATTATCCTTTAATCCAAGTTTTCTACGTAATTGTTGTATATGATAATCTATTGTCCTCGTTTGTAATTCCACATTAATGCCCCATACTCTTGATAATATTTCTTTTCTTGGTAATATGATATCTAAATTTTTGACAAATAACAAAAATAGCTCATATTCTTTTAATGTTAAATCTATTCTTTTGTTATTCTTATAGACAATTTTTTGATTAGTATTAATTGTAATATCTCTATATTGGTATATTTCATTATCATTGTCTTTTAATCTCAAATGAATTCTTGCTAATAAATCTACTTTTTTAAACGGCTTAATAATATAATCATTATTACCATCTTTTAATATTTTTACTATGCCCTCATTAATTATTCTATCCAAAAGTACAATAACTGGTATTTGATTTTCTACAATCTTTTTTAAAATACGAATATCTTCTTTCTGCAATAATTCTACATTTAATAATATTATATCAAATGCTTTAAATTGAATATGATTCATGTTATCAATTTTGTTGACTATAACATAAGTTTCATATTTCTCTTCTTGTAACATATCCACAATTCGTTTAGACATATCCTTTTTACTTTCTATTATTAATACTTTTTTCATATTATTACTAAACCCCTTTTATTTGGATACTCTATAAACTTATCTTTTAAGCCATATTTTTTATAATTTTGTTTCTCTTTTATATAATATTCTTATTTTTTATAATAGCATATTTCTTTGACGAAAAATGTCGAAATATGTAAAATAAAGAAGAAAATCTTTCTCAAGAAGATAGAGATACATTAATTGAGTTAATAACTTCACTAAAATCTAATATAGAAAAAGATAACTCATTAAATGCAAGAGCAGAAAATATTTTAAATAATTTATAAAATCAAAAGAGGATTTCATTTTGAGCTGTTAAAAAAAACAGTAAATTTGAAATCCTTTTTTTATCCTATTTTTTTCTAATATAATTATATTTCTTAAATATCTTTACAAACATCTATCCATTTTTCATAATTTGATGCTTTTTCCAATTCTTCAATTGTTAATTTTATAGCACTATTAGAACTTCCACAAGCTGGATAAATAATTGGAAATCTTTTTAGAGAATCATCTAAAAACACCTCTACACCATCCTTTATTCCAAAAGGGCAAACTCCTCCTACTTCATGGCCTATTAATTGTTCAACCTCTCCAAAAGGAATCATTTTTGCTTTTGTATGAAATTCTGCTTTATATTTAGAATTATCTATTTTCTTGTCACCAGCAACCACAATTAGTATTGGTTTATCTTCTACCATGAATGATAGAGTTTTTGCAATTTCTTCTTCCTTACAATTCACAGCTTTTGCAGCTTCTTCTACTGTTGCTGAAGAAACAGGAAATTCCATAATTTTATTTTCTAATCCATATTTTTCTAAATATTCTTTTGCTTTTATAAATGACATGTCTATTCTCACTTTCTAAATTTTATTAAACACTTCTATTCCTCTCTTTCTAAACACTCTGATATAATGTTTTCTAATTGTGTAGTATCTATTACAGAACGAATACAAGCATATAACATTTCTTTTGGATTGATATTTTTTAAATTTAAAACATATCCATTTTTATATGCTAATTGTCTTATGAATTCTCTAATTGTTCTTCCATTTCCTTCTCTAAAAGGATGTAATACATTTAATTCTGCCATATAATAAGACAATCTTTTAATAAATATATTTCTATCTAAATTTTGTAAATAATTCTCTTCTTTCAATTGGTCCAGTAATTTTTTTAATTCATCTTCTATATATTCCCATTCAGCAAAACTAAAATTTCCCTTTGCGATATTTTCATTTCTAAAAAGTCCTGCAAATGGATAAATGTCCTCAAAAAGAAATCTATGAATTCCAACAAAATGTGAAACATCAAAATTTCCTATCTGATGATTTTGTCTTAATTCATATAGTTTTGCTAAAACAATCTTTCTTTCAATCTCTTCTAATTTTTTATTATCATGTATATCAAATTTATTGACTAATACATCACTATCTTTATAGCAATATATAGAATTTCTAGCTTCATATAAATCACTCATAAGACATTCTCCTTACATGGTTGTTTTTTTTATGATATCAATCATTTCAGGCATTGTGATTTCATTGTCAAAATATCTTCTTAATAGTGCCACATCCTCTTCCGTAACATGCATATCTTCTATAGCTAAATCTTGTTTTAAATTTGCTATATCAAATTCAAATTTTTCTTCTCTATTCATGTTTCCTCCTTAAATTTCTCGATTCTTAGCACACATATATATTATACCACAAAAAGCGGTAAATTACTACCAAAATTTACCGCTTTTCTTAATTTTACCTATTTAATTTTTAATCCTAATAATTTTGATAACTCTAATGCTTGAAATTCATTCACAATAGCACCATTTAAATCTAATATATTTACAGTAATTCCATTAAGTTCACAAGTAGAAAAATCAATACCTTTTAATTTTGTTCTAACCAATTCAGATTTATTGAGATCACATTCTGAAAATACAATATTTTTCCATGTAACTTCATTCATACTACTACTTTGTAAATTCGTATTTTCCATTTTTACATCTCTAAAATTTGCCTCTGAAAAATTCACATAAGCAAAATTGGATTCTTTTACATATGTATTAAATATATCTGCTTCTATCCATTCACACCCTGTTAATTTACAATTAATAAATTCTACTCGATTAAATCCTGCTTTACTAAAATTTGAATTTGAAAAATCACAATTTTGAAATATAACATCTGAAAAATAAGCATTTTCAAAATTGGATTGTATGATTTTACAAGATTCAAAAGTACAATTTCTAAATTCATATTTTTCTGCTTTTATGTTTTCCTCTTCTGTATCCTTAAATTGTTTTTCTCTTATTTCAAATTTTTCAGAATTTTCTATGATTTCTTTTCTGAAATCTGCCATTTCTTCCATTTTGAATAATTTTGGTTTTTGTATTTCCAGCTTTCTCACTTTCCTTTCTAAATCATACATTTAAAATTCAATCTTTCCCTTAATCTTCCCTATATTCTAAAATATCTCCTGGAGTACAATTTAATGCTTTACAAATTGCATCCAAAGTTGAAAATCGAATTGCTTTTCCTTTATTCGTTTTTAGTATGGAAAGATTTGCTTGTGTAATGCCTATTTTTTCAGCTAATTCTTGTGAACTCATTTTTCTTTTGGCTAACATAACATCTAAATTTACAACAATTGACATATCTTTCCCTCCTTTATATTGTTAAATCATTTTCATCTTTATATTCAATTGCTTTTCTATAGATTTCTTTTAAAACTACAATACCAATTCCAAATATTAAAAATATGATAGATATTGCTACATTTGCTAATGGATATATGATGAAAAACCTTTCCTGCATAATTCCAACGCCTAAATAGATAAGCAATACGTTTATAGCATATATAACTCCTATCACAATAGAAGCTATATAACTAATGCCTAATCTTTTTATATTTTTCTTTTCAAATGGATTTTCTTGTTTTAAAGTATTAAATATTTGTAAAAATGCAATAATCATAACCAATGCTGGTATAGATGACAGGTAAATGAGAATATAAGTTATACTTAATAAATCTTTAGTAAAAAATGCTAAGTTACTTAAAACAAATATCCCCCCAGCAACAATTGCAATAATGCAAAGTACTAACAATACACATAAAAATATCATAACAACTGATGATAGACTTTTCTTTCCTAAAATTTTCATAACAAATTCCCCCTACTTAATATTCATAAGTTCTTCTTTTGCTTTTATTTCAGACAAATTGGTTTCTTGCCAATTTGTTTTGGTATCTTGTAAATCTTCCTTTTCTTGAAGCAAATATTCTTTTACTCTTTTTGCTACTATTTCATCTTTTGCATTTAATAATCGTTTCATTTGCCCAATGGCATCTGTTCCTGTATGATTAAACAAATACTCTAAATCAATTTCATTTTCTTCCTGATTTTCAAAGTATCTATCCACATTTCGTTTCGCAATTGTGGATTCTATATTTGAAAAATTTAATATAACATACATAACTGTTACAATTCCTATTGTCCATTTTAATATATCTATCTTTTTATCTAATATCCATAACCCTATTGGTAAAATCAAAATGAATTCTGTTGCTAAAATGTAGTAAACAAATAATCTTAAATAGGTATATCCATATGCTTTTTCATATAAATTCATTCTGAAAAATGCGGATAGTAAAATAATAATCGTAAATAGTAATGTTAAAATAGACATTCCTTTTGTATAATTACTTGTATTTCCTTTATTTACTTTTGCAAGTATAATCATAACAATATTAATAAAAGATATGATCATTAGTTGGAAAAATCCTTGTCTTGCATATGTTGCATAATCAAAATCATTCGTATCTATTTTAGAGAATAAACTTGTAAATTGTATGATACTAAAAATCAAATAAAATATATTTAAAATTGTTAATATTATATCTATTGTCATTTTCTCTATGTGAATTTCTACTATCTTTTCTTCACTTTCACTGTTAAACATCGTATCCTTTTTTAAGATATTTACGAAAAATCCAGAAAAGATGAAGAAAAATATCATGATGACACATATTCTTAAACAAAACTTTACAAAATTTTCTGCCATAAATATATTTTTAAATTCTCCAAAAACATTTTCAAATATGTTTGCAAATACACTATCTGCTGACATCAATAATATAAAAACAATCAGAATAACAGGAATCGCATATACAAATGACTTTACTCCTTGTTTTAGTTTTGCAGATTTCTCATTTTCGATATCTTCTTTTTTCTTAAATTTATTTTTTAAACTATCTATCACATCACTAATACTTTCAAAACTTCCTGCTAATAATTCAATTGCTTTAGTTAAAAATTCTTGTACTTTTACATGTACTCTAGTTGTATATATACACATGATAATTGTTAAAATTGCAATAACAAGTACATTAATGGTCTGAAACAATGTATTGTGATATATAAAATAAGTTGCACTTAATAAAATAATTGGAATTGCAAATATAAATGCTTTTTTATTCTCTACTTTTTTATGTTTATACATTAAATATATTAGTCCTATTATAAAAGAACTCATAAATAGCAACACAGAAATTCCTGGTTCCTTTTCCCAAAATAATATAGATTGTAATATACTCAGTATTATTCCACAAATAAAAATCGAACTCATAAGATTCCCTCCTATGTGTTCTATTTTATCTTCATCTTTATCATTTGTCAATATTTTTTTATTGTTTTTCGATAATTTCTTGTTTTTAAAAATTACATATATCACATATATGTAACATATCTTTTATTCTATTTTTTGGATAAATTCTTCTATAGAGGCAATTTTTTTAAGTTCTTTGTTTTCTTTTATCTCATCAAATATATATTCCATATATAAATTTACAACATACAATAACTCCTGTTCTTTTATGTCCCTTAATTCTCTCTTATGGATATTGGTTTCCATATACTTATCCAACTCTTTTTCCATTAATGAGGTTTCTTCTTTCAATTTATTTAAGTTTAAAATAGATAATTCTTTGATAGAGTAATAATCTCCATTATTAACACAAGATATTATTTTTTTTAAATAGTTTATATATTCTTCATTTTTTATCATTTTTAATTATTTCTCCACATTTTATTCTTTTTTGTATAAGTTTTAGTTATACACGGCGTTTAAATTCATATTATCATTAGTGCTTTTATTTTTCAAGTTTTTTAAGATTTTTTAGAATATTTTTATAATTTTTTTCTTATATTATTACTGTGTTTTATGTTAGCTCTCAGCTTGTTATACTTACAGTAATACTTTGAAATTATGGAGGAATAAAATGAATTCTATCTCAAAAAGTGATATTGATAAAACTTTTGGAAAAATATTAAGAGATTTTAGAGTTAAAAATGGCTATACACAAGAAGTTATGGCAGAAAAACTTAGCATTTCTTTAAAATATATATCTAGGATTGAAAATGGATATAGTGGAATTAAAACCCAGACTTTAATTAATTATATGAATATTTTAGGTATTACTCCTAATACTATTTTTAAGGATCTTATAACAAATAAAGATATTATAAAGCAAATTGAAATATCTGAGAAATTAAATCAGCTTTCAGAAGAAAAATTGAATTTTGTTGATAACATGATTGATTTGTTGATTAATTTTAAATAAATTTGTTATAAACTATCTTTCATAAATTAAAATATAAAGACTATAATTTTGAATATTGTTTCTAAAATTATAGTCTTTTTTCTTTTTTCAATTTATTCATTCCAAAAAGCTTTATAAGTCTTATATGCAGCATAAACATCATACTTACTTGTAACTTCATAAGGTGCATGCATTGATAACACTGGCACTCCACAATCAATAACATCTGCTCCTTTGTTTGCAATGATATAGGCAATTGTACCTCCACCACCAATATCTACTTTTCCAAGTTCTGCAATTTGATAATGAATATCATGTTTTTCCAATACATTTCTTACCCATGCTACATATTCTGCATTTGCATCAGAAGCTCCTGATTTTCCTCTAGCACCTGTATATTTATTCAAACTAATTCCTTTTCCTAAAAATCCTGCATTAGTTCTATCTGATACAGAAGCATAAATTGGATCAAAACCTGCATCCACATCTGAAGATAACATTTTTGAAAAACAAAATACTTTATCTAAAAGATTTGGCCTATTGACACCTAATTTATTTAATATTTCTGAGATAAAGAAATCAAACATATGTGATTCCATACCTGTATTTCCCATACTTCCAATTTCTTCTTTATCAGATAAAATACATACAGCTGTATTTTTCACATTTTCTAATTCCATCATAGCTGCCAATGAGGTATACGCACATACTTTATCATCTTGACCATATGCTGCTACCATACTCTCGTCAAATCCTAAACTTCTAGCTTTGAATGCTGGTACCAATTCGATTTCTGAGCTTTTTAAATCTGCTTCTGTGATACCATATTTTTGATTTAATATATTTAAAATATTTAATTTTACTTGGTCTTTTCCTTTTTCTCCATAAGGAATACTTCCAATTAAAAGATTTAAATCTTCCCCATCAATTCCATTTTTTAGTTTTTTCTCCATCTGGTCTTGTGCTAGATGTGGTAATAAATCTGTAATCGTAAAGATTGGATCATTTTCATCTTCTCCAATACAAATATCAATCGCTTCTCCATTTGCTTTTACGATTGTACCATGGATACTAAGTGGTATTGTTGTCCATTGATATTTTTTGATTCCACCATAATAATGTGTTTTAAAATATGCCATTTCTGTATCTTCATATAAAGGATTTGGTTTTAAATCTAATCTTGGGGAATCTACATGTGAACCAATAATATGTAATCCTTTTTCAATACTTTCTGTTCCGATAATGGCTAAATACATACTTTTATTTCTATTAATAAAATATACTTTATCCCCTGGTTTTAAAGTTTCAAACTCTATGATATCTTGATAACCATTTTGATCAGCAAGCTTTCTTGCCATTCTTATAAATTCTCTTTCTGTTTTGGCTTGATTTAAGAAATCCATATATCCTTTAGAGAAGTTTAAAATGTTGTTCTTTTCTTCTTCATTTACGGAAATCCATCCATTTTCCTTTTTGTCAAAAAGTTTTTCTTTTAATTCTTCACTCATATTTTATATCATTCCTTTCTTTTTCTAGGTACTAAATTAGTTAGAAAAACTTTTAACTTAGTGATTTTTCAAGCTAATTTTTCCTATATATTTTTTCATTTCACAGTATATCATTATATAATTCATTTTTCCACTATTTTTGTAATTTATTCCAAAAAATTGGATATACTATCATTATATTTCAACCCTTTCCATCCAGGAGGAATGATATGTTATATTAAGAAAGGTGGAGTTTTATGAATTCTTTATGGATAGATTCTGTAAAAGGAACTTCAAAATTTGAAACATTAGATAAAAATTTAGAAGCTGATATTTGTATTATTGGAGCTGGAATTTTTGAAATGACCTGTGGTTATTATCTAAGTCATTTAGGTTTTAAAGTCGTAATCATTGATAAGAATAATTTAGCTGGCACCACTAGTTTTACAACTGGTAAAATCACTAGTCAACATGGTCTATTTTATTCATATTTAAACACTTCTTACGATATGCACTTTGCCAAAGACCATTTAGAAGTCAATGAAAAGGCAATCAAAAATATGGAAAATATTATCAATAAAGAACAAATTGATTGTGATTTTGAAGTACAAAATAGTTATGTATATACAACGAAAAAAGAAGAAGTGGCATTACTAGAAAAAGAACAAAAAGTTTTAGAAAGTTTAGATTATCATGCAGAATTAACGAAAAATGTTTCTTTACCATTTGAAGTGGAAGGTGCTTTATGTTTTAAAGATCAAGCTAAATTTAATCCTTTAAAATATATTTTAGGTATAGCAAAAACTATTATTGAAAAAAACGGACAAATTTATACAAATACCATTGCAGTTGATATTGAAAAAGATAAGAAAAATTATGTAGTTTATACAGATAATGGCAAAATGATAAAAGCAAAACATGTCATTATGGGAACACGTTATCCATTTATGAATGTTCCTGGATTTTATTTTTCTAAATTGTATCAATCCACTTCCTATATCATTGCATTAGATACAAAAAAAGATTTATTAAATGACATGTATATTAATATCTCTTCTCCAATTTATTCTTTTAGAACAGCAAAATTTAATGGAAAAGATATTTTATTATTAGCAAGTGGCAATAGTAAAACTGGTCATAATTATTCTCAAGAAAATCCTTATGACACCTTGAAAAATTTTGCTAAACAATATTATCCTGATTGTGATGTTTTATATGAATGGAGTAGCGAAGATTGCATCTCATTAGATAAGCTTCCTTATATCGGTAAATATTCCAGCTTATTACCAAATGTATATGTCGGAACAGGATTCAAAAAATGGGGTATGACTCTTTCTAATGTTGCTGCTAATTTAATTGTTGATGAAATCTGTGAAAGAAAAAATCCATATGCCTATTTATTTGACTCAACAAGATTTGGTTTATTTAAAAATTTTGATGAAGTAAAAAATATGGTCATAGATTCTACCAATTCTTTATTGCTAAATAAATTAAAATCTTCAGATGCATCTTTAGAAAATATAAAGGCAAATTCTGGTGATATCATTGAGCTAGATGGAAAAAAAGTTGGTATTTATAGAGATAAAGAAAATCAAATTCATGCCATCAATCCCATTTGTACACATTTAGGCTGTCTACTTACTTGGAATGATATTGATAAAACTTGGGATTGCCCTTGCCATGGCTCTCGTTATGATGCTATGGGTAAAAATTTATATGGACCTGCCTTTAAAGATTTAGAAGTTTATCAATAATAAATTCTAAGTTTATCAATAATAAATTCTGCATTTCTATAGTTTTTTAACCATTTTTTATTGTACTTTTCTTTTTATAAAACGCTTTTGTATTATTTTATAGAAATTTGTTGTTTTTTGTGTTTTTTTATTGACTTGTTTTCTTTTATTTGCTACAATACCAGTAATAAATCATATATTTATATATCGATTTATCATTTATTTTTTGTTTATTGAACTAGATTTCTCCTATAACAGTAATCTAGTTCTTTTTTTATGTCCTTTTGGGACCATTGGGACCGGATCTGTTTGGACCCTTTTTTATTTTAGAATTTATAATGAAATAACGAAATTAAAAAAGTATAGAAAGTAAAAACTTT
>CAWVJG010000074.1:0-5224 GCA_963929465.1 Bacillota bacterium | reverse complement strand
TGATATATAAAAACCTAAATCATCTTTATTTTTGAATTTTCTTTGATATTGAGTACCATTATCTTTTTCACATATTAACATATATTGCTCTTCATATTTTAATAATAGACAATAAAATTTAGTTGTTGCTATTGCAAATATAATATCTTTTTTAGGTTCTATTTTCTTAAAATCAGTATCTTTATTAGATATTAGATCAATTAATTCTTCTAACTCTAAATCATCAATATCACAAATTGTTTTATCTACACATTCTAATATTTCAAATAGCCTTTTAATTATTTCTTTAATATCTATATTACTAACATTAAAACATTCTTTAGCTTTCTTGAATAATATTTTTTTCTCTAATAAATTCAAATCCAATTTGTGAAAATTCTCCAGTTGTTTAAATAACTGATGAACTATATACAAATCTTCTAAATTTTCTTTTTCTTCATCAGTTAATCTGTTGTACTTTTCAAATATATTTATCATATATCGTAACCTCCTATATCTTCTATTTCATTTTTATTAGGCATAAAAAAAGAAGGACCTTGTTTATCCTTCGTTAATTCGTTTGCAATACTTTTATAATAATAATTTATAAAACTCTCTATCGGATTATTTTGATTTTTATATTCATCTTCTTTGAGTTTGCAATCATTGTATATTTTAAATAATTTATCTCTACTAACTTTATAAGTTAAATGTTGTAATTTATCTCTAACAATTAATGCTATTGCATAATCTATAATTTTTATTCTTTCAAGATTATCTCCAGTTATATATTGCAATGAATCTTTAGTGTATAACATTTCATATTTCTTTAGTAGTTTATATATATTATTAAAATCTACTTTTGAAAATTCTGCTGGAAATTCCTCTTTATTATTTATAATATATTTAAAAAATCTATCTATCTTATTATTACTTATAATATTATATTGTCCTTTTTGGGACATACCCTCTGTCCCATTTATCGAATAGGGGTATGTCCTATTTATCGTATAGGGTGTATCATTTGGATAAATTCTTCGTTGGATAATTTCTCCCTTTTCATTTTTTATCATATCTAAACATACAAAACCACATTCTTTTAAATGAGATACCCATTTTGATATTGTATGTGGTTGTGCATTTAATAAACTACTCAAATAAGCATTTGAAGCAAAACAATATCCTTCTTTATTTGAAAGTATTGTTATTATTGCATACAATAGCTTTTCATTTGATTTTAAATCTTTATTAAATAAAATAGTAGCTGGTATAACTGCATAATATCCAATCTTATTTTCTTCATTCAAATTTATTTTTTCCCCCTTTCTATCATACCTTCAATTCTATTAGGAGAAAATAAACTTGTTAGATATTATTTCAATAACAACTTTTAAGAACATAACTGTAAATTATTTGCAAAGTCCTCGAATTTATCTACTGTATCTGTTTTCATCTTTTGTGTTACTCTTACATATATTTCATAAGTAGTTCTAATATTACTATGTCCTAATCTTTTAGTGATAGCTTTAATGTCAGCTCCAGCTTCAATAAGTTTTGTGGCATGCGTTTCTCTAAAATCGTGAAATCTACAATTAATTCCTAGTTCATAATGAATAACTTTAAATGGATATTTAGAAGTATCTGTTCCTTCAAATACTCCGTTGTGTTTTACAAATACTAAATTAACTTCTTTTAAAGCAATATCCAATTCTGCATAAGCATTTAATATTTTATATTCAGGCTTATTATTATAGTAATTTTTAGTTTCTTTAATATAATGTTTCATATATAAATCACCATATTCTTTTTTATCTCTTTCTTGTTCTTCTTTATATTCTTTTAATGCTTTTACTAGAGTATCACCAATCTCAATTGTTCTATAACTTCCAGGAGTTTTACATGTTCCAAAATACCATACTGTTGTTGCTTTACCACTAATATGCCTACCATGTGTTGCACCACTTTGGTTCTTTTTTAATATATTCTTATTAACTGTTAGTGTTTTCCTTTCAAAATCTATATCATCCCATGTTAAAGCAAAAAGTTCTGCTGCTCTTAATCCAGTACAGTATGCTGTTAGAATAGCATAATACATAGCATGATTATTTTTAAATCTTTGTAACATCATATTTATTTCTTCGTTTGTAAAAATATGTGCTGGATCTTTGTCTGGAATATCATATTTAGGTAGGGTTACATTTTTAGCTGGATTTTCTTTTATGAATCCTACAACATTAGCAGCATATCCAAAAGATGTCTTTAATACTTTTAATATATTTTTCAAAAAATTTTTTGAAAATGCTTTTTCAACATAAATATTATTCATAAATTCTTGTAATGTAGATGTAGTAATTTGGGCTAATCTATAAAATCCTAATCTTGGTCTAATATGATTTTTTATAATATTTGTATATGCTTGTATAGTATGATATTTAAGATTAATATGACAATAATTTTCTAACCAATAATCTAAATAATCACTATACGATATTGTCGCAGGTGTAAATGAATGACCTGTTTGATTATATTCATTATATGCTTTTATCCCTGCTTCTTCTGCCTCCTTTTTAGTTTTAAAACCCGATTTGACTTGCTGTTTTCTTTTGCCATTTACTGGGGCAATTTCAAAATAGTATTGATACCCTTTTCCTCTTTTTCTAACATTAACCATAGTTAATTACCTCCTAAAAATTTTATTTGGTAAATAAAAAAGAGCTACCCATATAAAATGTTTAACTCTTCTAACTATAATTAATTTTGACATCGAGGCTATAATCAGCTTGTATCAATGGGTTCCAAACTTTGACATCCAAAATTTCAATTTTCGATGTCAAATGGATGTCAAAATGCTATTTTTACTATATTTTATACATTCGTTTATGTCCTGTAACCCTTGATATTATTGATTTTTACCACAACAATTTTTATATTTCTTACCACTACCACATGGACATGGGTCATTTCTTCCTACCTTTGGTCCATCATTTCTAATAGTTCTATCAACATCTGTTCCAATTTTTGAACCACCATCAACACTATGAATAGCTTCTAATGCTGCTCCTGTAATCTTTACAGTTTCTTGTCTTTTTGCTTCACCTTGCTGACGAATATTCATTAAGATTTTTGTCACATCTACTTTAATGTCTGAAATCATTTCATCAAACATATCCATACCTTCGATTCTGTATTTAACAACAGGATCTTGTTGTCCATAAGCACGAAGTCCTATACCATTTTTTAATTCATCCATACTGTCTATATGATTCATCCATTTTTCGTCTACTACTTTAAGCATAACAACTCTTTCAAGTTCTCTCATCTCTTCAGAACCAATATCTGTTTCTTTTTCAACATATTTTGCATTTGCTTTTTTAACAAGTTCTTCTGATATCTTTTCAGATTCTGAAACATGTTCTTTAATATATGATAACATATCAATTCCGTAAGTATTTAAAATATCTTGATTTAAGGCTTCCACATTTACTTCATTATGTTCTGGTTCTACATACATTTGAACAGTAGCATCAGCAACAGCATTTACCATATCCATGATATTGTCATGAATATTTTCACCATTTAATACTTCACGTCTTTGAGCATAAATGATTTCTCTTTGTGCATTCATAACATCATCATATTTTAATACATTTTTACGAATCGTAAAGTTTCTTCCTTCTACTTTCTTTTGTGCATTTTCAACTGCTTTAGATATAATTTTTGAATCAATTGGCATATCTTCATCTGCACCTAATGAATTGTATACTTTTGTGATAGCATTTCCACCAAAGATTTTCATTAAATCATCATCTAGTGCAATATAGAATTTAGATTCACCAATATCTCCTTGACGCCCAGAACGTCCTCTTAACTGGTTATCAATTCTTCTTGATTCATGCCTTTCTGTTCCTATAATTTTTAATCCACCAGCATCAATAACTTTTTGTTTTTCTTCTTTTATTTGTTCTTCATATTTGTCTACTAATTCTTTAAATTGTTTTCTAGCATTTAAAATATCTTCATTATCTGTTTCATAATAGGTATTTGATTCTTCTATTAGTTCATGAGGTACTTTCTTTCTTCTCATTTCTTCTTTAGCTAGAAATTCACTGTTTCCACCTAAAATAATATCAGTACCACGTCCTGCCATGTTTGTTGCAATGGTTACTGCTCCGAATTTACCAGCTTGTGCAACAATTTCAGCTTCTTTTTCATGGTATTTCGCATTTAATACCTCATGATTAATTCCTTCTTGTTTTAATAATTTGCTTAATTTTTCAGATTTTTCAATAGATACTGTACCTACTAGAACTGGTTGTCCTTTTTCATGACTTTCTTTGATGCTTCTTACAATTGCTCTAAATTTTGCATTTTCATTTTTATAAATAACATCATTTTCATCTTTACGAATCATTGGTTTATTTGTTGGTATTTCAACAACATCTAAGTTATAGATTTCCTCGAATTCTGCTTCTTCTGTCATGGCTGTACCTGTCATACCAGATAATTTGTCATACATTCTAAAGTAATTTTGGAATGTGATGGTTGCTAATGTTTTTGATTCATCTGCAATTTTTACATGTTCTTTTGCTTCAATTGCTTGATGTAATCCATTGTTGTATCTTCTTCCATACATGATACGACCTGTAAATTCATCAACAATTAATACTTCCCCATCTTTTACGATATAATCAATATCTTTTTTCATAACGCCATGTGCTCTTAAAGCTTGATTTACATGGTGTACCAATGTTGAGTTTTCTAAGTCATTAAAATTTTCTAGTCCAAATGCTTCTTCTGCTTTTTTGATACCTTTTTGTGTCAATGATGCAGATTTTGCTTTTAAGTCTACGATATAGTCATATTTTTCATTATCTTCTGCTTGTTCATAATCTTTTACATCTTCTTCAATAATAACTTTTGGTGTTAATCTTCTAACAAAATTATCTGCTTTTTTATATAAATCAGATGATTGGTTTGCTCTACCTGAAATGATAAGTGGTGTTCTAGCTTCATCAATTAAAATACTATCAATCTCATCGACAATGGCATAATGTAATCCTCTTTGTACTAATTGATCTTTATAAATAACCATATTATCTCTTAAGTAATCAAATCCGAATTCATTATTTGTACCATAGGTTACATCTGCATTATATGCTTCTTGTTTTGCTTTAGGTTCCATACCAGCAATAACTAATCCGACAGATAATCCTAAGAATTTATATAGTTTTCCCATCCATTCACT
>CAWVJG010000073.1:0-3451 GCA_963929465.1 Bacillota bacterium | reverse complement strand
AGAAGCAAATGTATATTGTGTAAAGGCAGGAGTAGGATTTACAGAAGGACAAGGAACAAAAGAGATACAAGAATATAATTTGCAATTTGACATGTATACAGAAAGAGATGCAATAGCAAATCAAGATGCCAACACAAGCAAAGTATTATATAATTTGGTTAATGGTGGACATTATAACGAATTATTAGCAATAGCAAACCTAATCTATATACCAGGAGAATCAACAGAAGCAGAGAAGGAAACATTATTAAGAGAGTCAGGAGTATTAGCATTACAAGAACAAGAGTATGCAGGATTAGGAGACGAGTACAAAATAACAGATGATGAAATCGAAGCAGTACAACAAGCAGCAATATGGTATTTTACAAACTATGGAGAAGAAAATGGAAAATATGATGTATATAGCCAAGATGCATGGTTATGGTATACAGAGAATGGAACAGATTATAAAGCATTATCATCATATGGAACAGATAAAATACCAGCAGTAGGAGTAGTAAGAAGAGAGCAAGCATTAGCATTGTATAGATACTTAGTAGATGAAGCAAAAGAACAAGCAGGAAATTATGCAACAGAAACAGGAATTCATAGACATAAATTAACATTATATACAACAGCAGGTGGAAATTCACAACCATTAATGAAAGTAGAAAGATTACCACAATTTGACTTAGCACTAAGAAAATATATAACAGAAGTAAATGGAGTAGCAGTTGCAAATAGTAGAGTACCAGCAATAGATGAAAGTACACTAGAAAATGGAACAACTGCAACATATAATCATAGAAAAGACCCAGTAATGGTAGAAAATGGTGATATTGTAACATATAATATAACCATATATAATGAAGGAGAAGTAGACGGAAGAGCAACAAAAATTATCGATCAATTACCAACTGGTTTGAAATATTCACAAATCGTAACACAAGGATTTACAGCAGAATATGATGAGGCAAATAATACAGTAACTATCACAAGAGAAGCAGGAAATGAAACAAATTTAACAGCATATCAACAAGGACAATTGGATTCAGAAACAATAGAAATCGAATGTGTAGTAGATACAACACAACATGGAAAGGTATTAACAAATGTAGCATGGATAGCAGAAGAAGTAGATGAAAACGGAAATGTTATCATAGATGAAGTAGGAGAAGATAGAGACTCAGAACCAGGAACAGCACCAAATGTAAACAAAGACAACATGGAAAATTATAAAGGAAACACAGCTAACAAAGATGACTTAACAGATCAAAATTATTTCTATAAAGGTGAACAAGATGATGATGATTTCGAAAAATTAATTGTAAGACATATAACAGGAAATTATCAAATACAGTTAGAAAAAGTAGATGAAAAAGGAGATGTCATATTAGAAGGTGCAGAATTTGGATGGACATTGCCAGGACAAAGTGAACAAACAGGAACAACAACAAATGGAATTTTAAATTTAGGAACAGTAGAAATAACAGATGTTTCAACTACAGATACGATAACAATAAGAGAAATTACAGCACCAGATGGATATAACAAATTAATTGGAAGTTTAACAGTAGAAGTTACAAAAGGAGAACAAAATGATAGTTATGTAGCAACAGGAGCGCAAATAACAGCAGGACAAGTAGAAGGAGCAGAAGTAGAATTAAATGGAAATGTCATAACCATAACTGTACCAAATGTGCCAGTAGAAGGAAATTATCAATTACAATTAGAAAAAGTAGATGAAAATGGAAATATTATCACATCTTCAGAAACTGAATTTGGATGGACATTACCAGGACAAAGTGAACAAACAGGAACAACAGTAAATGGAATTTTAAACTTAGGAATGGTAGAAATTGCAGATATTTCAACACCAGATACAATAACAATAAGAGAAATCACAGCACCAAATGGGTATATTAAATTAATAGATAGCATAACAGTACAAGTTACTAAAGGAGAAAATAATGGAAATTATGTGGTAACAGGAGCTGAAATGACAGCAGGGCAAGTAGAAGGTGCAACAGTAGAATTAAATGGAAATGTGATAACCATAACTGTACCAAATAAACTATTAGAAGGAAATTATCAAGAACAACTAGAAAAAGTAGAAGAAAATGGAAATATTATCACATCTTCAGAAGCAGAATTTGGATGGACATTACCAGGACAAGGTGAACAAACAGGAACAACAACAAATGGAATGTTAAACTTAGGAACAGTACAAATAACAGATGTTTCAACTACAGATACAATAACAATAACAGAAATTACACCACCAAGTGGATATAATAAATTAATAGACAACATAACAGTAGAAGTAACTAAGGGAGAAGACAATGGAACTTATGTAGCAACAGGAGCTCAAATAACAGCAGGACAAGTAGAAGGAGCAGAAGTAGAATTAAATGGAAATGTCATAACCATAACTGTACCAAACGTGCCAATAGAAGGAAATTATCAAGTACAATTAGAAAAAGTAGATGAAAATGGAAATATTATCACATCTTCAGAAACTGAATTTGGATGGACATTACCAGGACAAAATGAGCAAATAGGAACAACAACTAATGGAATTTTAGACTTAGGAACAGTGGAAATAACAGATGTTTCAAGTACAGATACAATTACAATAAGAGAAATTACAGCACCAGATGGATATAAAAAATTAATTGACAGCATAACAGTACAAGTTACTAAGGGAGAAAACAATGGAAGTTATGTGGCAACAGGTGCGCAAATAACAGCAGGACAAATACAAGGAGTAAATGTAAGATTAGAAAATAATGTTATTATTATAACAGTACCAAACGAAAAACAAAACTTTGACCTAGCATTAAGAAAATTCATCAGTGAAGTAGATGGAACACAATATGATAGAGAACCAAATGTAGATTTATCAGGATTAGAGCAAGGAACAACAGCAATTTATAATCATACAAAACAACCAATATTAGTAAAAAGAAATAGTGTGATAATCTACACAATTAGAGTATACAACGAAGGCGAAATTGATGGTTATGCAGAACAAGTAACAGATTATCTACCACAAGAATTAGAATTTTTACCAGAGCATGAAATCAATATTCAATATGAATGGCAAGTATCAGAAGATGGAAGAATTGTGACAACAGATTATTTATCAAGTGCAAAAGAAACAGAAGATAGACAAAACATGATTAAAGCATTTGATGGACAAACATTAGACTATAAAGAATTACAAATTGCATGTAAAGTAAAAGAAGATGCAGGAACAAATGTAAAATTAACTAACTTAGCAGAAATCACAGAAGATAGTGATGAAGATAGAGATTCAACACCAGACAATATCGAAATACCAGGTGATGAAGAACTACCAAATTATAAAGATGATGAAATAGATCAAGATTATGTACCAGGACAAGAAGATGATGACGATTTTGAAAAAGTAATTATCCAAGACTTTGACTTAGCATTAAGAAAATTCATC
>CAWVJG010000072.1:0-4595 GCA_963929465.1 Bacillota bacterium | reverse complement strand
ATTTATTTTATTCTATCAAATTTACGATGTTTTTTCCTTATATTTCTATATTTTTATTGCGAAAAATTTTTATTCTTTTTTACTGTTCAATTAAATTTTACAAAATTAATTTATACTATTAAATAGATACAAAGCAATCCTATTTCGTTCCAATTCTTCACTCTCCATAATTTTAGCCATTGCAAACAATACAAGTTGATATTTTGCAAAGTTTATCAATGTTGTTCTATATTCATAATCCACTTCTTTTAGCATAGTATCATATTTCTCATACATTTCAGCTTTATTGTATAAAAGATTAGCCCAATCGCTTGTAGTGAATTTTGGAAAGCCAAAGATAGTTACAGACAGTTACAAGATTCTTTTTACAATTATATGGTTGCAAATAATTTTGAATTAGAACGAGGAATTTCAAGTGAAAGAGTTCATTTATCAGTTGAAGATTATAAAAAGATTACAAATTTTGAAGAACGTAAAATACTATTGCAAGATGTAAAACTGGAATTACTTGATACTCCTGATATTTCAAGTTTTAAAAAACTAACGAAAAACAGAGATGAGAAAATTCAAGAACAGACTATAAAACCTAAGGATAAAGCAATAAAAGTATTACAAGAACAAAAATGCTTTGCTTACTTCAACTTTAAATAGACAAATAAAAACTGTAGATAAAGCAGTAAAATATGAAAAAGAAATTAACCCTATTTTAGAAGAAAATATTAAACTTAAAGGAAAATACGAAACTTTAGAAAACACCTATAATCTTAAGTTGCAGGAAGAAAAAACTAAAATTCA
The DNA here is from genome assembly GCA_963929465.1 of Bacillota bacterium. GTDB lineage: Bacteria > Bacillota > Clostridia > TANB77 > CAG-508 > CAG-269. Next base: position 3,800 of record CAWVJG010000072.1, on the reverse strand, counting down.
AGATAAATACGAAAACAAAATTTATAATTTAGAGAAAGAAAATAATTTTTTAAGAAAAGTTTATATTGATCCTGTAAAACAGATTGAAAATGAAAAGTATGAAAAAGATTTGGATTTTGAATTATAGAAATCTGCCACTGTTAATAACAGATTTCTATAACATTATTAAATTTAAGAACTATCCTTGGCTAATGCTAGGATAGTTCTTAAGAATATGGATTATAGTTCTCCATATTTGAGGATTAGAGGTCCATTAAAAAACCTTTTGCTTCATAGAACGCTCTAAACTTGTCTTCCAATTCTTCCCTCGTAAAATGATATGCAAATTCTGTCCGAAACATTTCATGCAAAATCACATCAGATACCTTCCATCTTTCCTCTGAAGAAAGATATTCTATTGTTCTTGCACAAAGTCTCTTCGTTGCATATCCATCATAGTTTCCTCTGAACACTAGGACTTTTCCCTCGAGAAGTTTTGGATTATCCAGAATTTCTTTTGTTTCATATTTTGGACAAAACAAAATCATTTCATTCTGTTCCTTATCTGTTTTGTTTTCTAGTTCTCTAAACCGCATATTATCCTCCTTAAAAGAATCATTATTTAATGTTGACTACAATTTTATTATATACAGAAAAAGCAATTATGTAAAATACATATTTATATGCAAACTATAACTTTAAGTTATAGTTTGCATATATCCTTTAAATTTTCAATTAAATCATCCAATTCTTTAAATTTATTATTAACATTATAATATATACCATATTCAGCTGGGTCCAGTGAAATTCCTAAATCTAATAAATGTAATTCATTAGTTTCTAGTTGATCTTCTATATATTCTTTCGTAACAACAGCTATTATATCTCTGCATTTTAATAATTTCATAATCCCAGTAAAGTCAACATTAGCTATATTTATTTTGTCATCTGATTTATATTCAAGTACTTTTACTAAATTTTGATACGCACTAGAAAATTTTTTTAATGTATAAATCGTTATATTTCTTAAATCACTTTTAGAAAGTTTTCTATTTAAATATTGAGAATTACTATTCACAATAAATACATCCTGTAAATCTCCTATTCTTATAAACTTAATTTTATTTGTATCATATAATTCATCACTATATTTTTTAGAAAATGCTAGATCAATTTCTTGCTTTTCTAATGCCGAAAACATATTCGTAGCATTCAATCTATGTATATTAATAATAATGTTATTATTTTTTTCATAGAAATTTGAAATACCTTTATTATATATTCTGTTAGGCATATTTACATGCACACCTAATTTTATATCTTTATGAATATTGAATATTAAATCAGCTTTTGAAAGAATATCGATAGAATCCTTTATTTGTAAATATAACTTTTTACCATTTTCATTTAGTATCATTCCATATTTACTTCTTTTAAATAATTCTATATTTAGTTCATTCTCTAAATTTTTAATATGTTTTGTTACAGCTGGTTGTGAAATGTGTAAAATCTCGCTTGCTTTTGTTAAATTTTCTTCGTCCGCTACAATTTTAAATATTTGATATAATTCTAAATTTACCATTGTTATTCTCCTTTTACAAGTTTAGTGGTTAGTTTATTAGCTAATTTTGGGTCAATAAATTATTTCAATATTTTCCAATGCCCTGTTTTCTTTGAACCTTCTCTTAAAATAACTTTTTCGTCTTGTAAATGTCTTATAGCTCTTGATATAGTTCTATCTGAAAGTTTGGTTTTAGTTGCGATATCTTCATAAGCATCCATGTTCTTCATAATAAATTTTTAGTTGATTAAATGTTAATTCTTGTCTTGGAGAGTCAATTTCTTTTAATGTATTTTTAATCCTTTTTTTCAGTTTTTGTTTATGTATATATCCTTCCATGCAGTTTGTAATAGTAGTTAAAACAATTTCTATAAAATATTTTACAGAGCATAAATTCATATAAATGTCATACCATTATTCAGCATTTTTTAATAACCATTTTCTTTGTAAGAATATCATAATTCCATATAAAACTATATTATAGATTACAGGTACAAATATAATGTATCCATATTTTTGTGAAAATTCTTTTTTAAAATTTTCTTCTTGTTTTTCTTTTAAATTACTATACATCTCGGCATAGCTTTCATTATTTTGGTATCTATTTATTGCTTCATCTACTATATCATTTACATCATATCCACCTACAATGCTATAAATTTGAGCTTGTTGTTGCATGAATTTTTGATATGAATTGTAATTTGTGATAAATCCTATTGCTATCATAACTACAAAAAAGATACATATATTTCTTATTATTATATTTATATCTTCTTTTCTAATAAAATATCGTTGTACTACATTCCTTGAACCTACCCAAACATATAAAAAAGTTGTTATAGTAGATAAAATTATTTGTAAAATCATTTTTTCGGTAGCATTTTCCATATTTCTAGTAAAAAAACCAATAATAAAATAACTTATTATACCAAATATAAAAGAAGCAATTATGTATTCCCAAATTAATTTTTTTGAAATATCCACCGCAGATAAATTTTTCTTTTCCATAATTTTATCCCTTCTTTTTTTTCTTAATTATTAAAACAATTACTAATACTACTATAATTGCTAAAACTATTGCCCCAATAGTTCCCACTTTTTGAACAGTATCTTGTGTTCTTTTATCAACATCTATTATTGTGTGACTATTTGTTGTTTCATTTGTAATTTCAGGTGCAACTACCTTAAAAGAATTTGGATCTACCATAAAAATCCCCCCTTTCATTAATTATATATAGAATATCAAAAAATTATTAGAAATTCAATTTTTTAATTTCGCAAATAACTAAAAAGCCTAGAATCTTCAAATAGACTCTAGACTATTGAATGACTTAGAGCTTCAAAAGTTTTCTAAGTACCGTTCATTGTTCTTATATTCTTTAATCTATTATCAAATTCAAATAAAGCATATATTTCATCGAATGTAACATCATCAAGATAATTACCGTCTTCGCCTTTAAAAATTGATTTGTATGTATTAACAATTGAGTAATATGTATATCTTATTTATTTGCATGTATAATTCTCCTTTATATTATTAGAGACTTACCATTTATGGTAAGCTCCAATTAATTTATTTACTCTCTCATTTGTTATTCGCTCAAAGAGGTGGCGACTAACATATTTATTAAAAACAATGATGTTCTTAATTATTATATACTTTTTCCTCCATCTACAAGGTAAATCGAACCTGTTGTCCATAGAGATTTATCTGACAATAAAAATTCTATTGTTGGTGCTATATCTTTTTTTGCATCTCCTATTCTTCCTAATGGATATGATTCCTTTTTTTTCTTCTGACCATTTATCATATCCTTCTTGAGTATAATCACCACTAGCCACATAAATATTTGTATATACTGCAGCTGGATTTACACTATTGACTCTTATATTATATTTGCCAAGTTCTTGTCCCATGTATTTCGTTAGCATATCTACTCCTGCTTTACTTGCACAATAAGCAATTGAACCTCCTGCTCTTTCAGAAGACATAGATGAAATATTAACTATTGATGAATTTGTTCCCTTTTTTAATAGTGGTAATAAAGTTTTCGTTAATAAAAATATTCCCGTTAAATTTACGTTTATTGAATTATTCCATTCTTCCAAAGTTTGTTCTTCTATTCCACCTAATTTTATGATTCCTGCAGAATTTACTAAACCATCTAATCTGCTATATTTATTATTTATTTCTTCATATATCTTTTTGCAATCTTTTTCTGAACTTATATCTCCTTGCAAAAAAGTAACACGGTTAACA
>CAWVJG010000071.1:0-19119 GCA_963929465.1 Bacillota bacterium | reverse complement strand
CGAAAATGGACAGAGAGGCATCAGATAAACTTGATAATCTTCTTTATAGAGAAGATACAAAAAAATATTTTAAAGCCAATTAGAGGCTTAGCACATAAATTTATACAAAAAATTGAAAGGAAGAAATTCTATGAAAAATTATAATAATAAAGAAGTAAATCAAGATATAATAGTTTCTGCTTAAATACTTTTAATTAATTTCACAATTTTATATTTTATAATTTAAGCAGAAACTACTGAATTTATTTCAAATAGAATTTAATCAAATATATTTATAAATATCGAAAATTCAAGGTTTACCAATAACCTTTTTACATAGATCTGTGCCCAAATGGTGCCCGATTCATTTTATGTAACTTCAGATGGGCAAAAATAAAGAGTCCACAATCTCTTGCGACTCTAGTAAAATCTTTGGTTGCGGGGGTAAGACTCGAACTTACGACCTTCGGGTTATGAGCCCGACGAGCTGCCAACTGCTCCACCCCGCGATATAAAATTTACAAATGTAATTATACTACTAATAAAGAACAATGTCAATACTTTGGCCAAAAATACAATATTTTCCAAACAAAAATATATTTAACTTTTCACTTAGACATATCTAAACAAACTTTATTATCTCATATATTATATTCCAAAAAACAAAAAATATTCCAAAACCAAAAGCAAAAAATTAAAAAACAGTATATTTTTAAATCATATTATGATATACTAATCTTGCCAAAAGGTAAACATAGAAATTAATACCTTTTACATTATAAAACATTAAAAAAGGTAAAAAAGAAAGGATTGGTAATCATGAAAAACGAATTAGTTATAAAAAGATGTAAATCTTGTGGAGCGACTGTAAAAGTCATTGAAGACTGCAATTGTGAAGGATGTGGAATTGTTTGCTGTGGAGAACCGATGGAAATTTTAAAACCAAACTCAGTAGATGCAGCTGTTGAAAAACATGTACCTAATTATGAAAAAGTTGAAGACGAAATTTTTGTTACAGTAAATCATGTTATGGAAAAAGAACATTTCATTGAATGGGTAGCTTTAGTAGCAGATAATAAGGAATATATGGTTAAATTATATCCAGAACAAAATGCTGAATGTCGTTTTCCATATATTTCTGGTTCATGTTTATACGCTTATTGCAATAAACATGGTTTATGGAAAAAAGATGTTGAATAGCATTTTTCATTTAAGTCCATATAGAACTTATATTCATAATACAATATATAAAACATAAAATAATAGCTCTAATTTATTAAAAATTAATGAATTAGAGCTATCATGTTATATTATTCCATATTCCTATTTATTTTATTATATAATGTAGTTTTTACTTTCTTAAATTCCTTCTACCTTTCTATTCACTTAATCTGATGCATTTTCCATATTGGTTTCTTGAATATCTGAAGTATTACCAGTATTTGTTTCTGTTATACTGATAGAATTTGTGTTACTTTCTGTTTCATCGCTTGTCTCTTCTATTCCTTCTGTTTCCACATAATTAACAACTTTTTCTCCTATTTCTGCTATCAAATTACTTGCATTGGCAATGTTCTTTGTAAATACGCCTATTAAATATGTATTTTTACCATAAATAATACCATAATCGTGTACATATCCATCATAAGAACCATATTTATGGGCTACTTCATACTGTGGTAAATTTGCTTTTAAATACTCGCCACCTGAAGAGTTTTTCATATATTCAATCAACTCACTATATTTATTAGCATTTTGATATAGATATTGCAATACATCGTAATAATAAGAAACATTTGCTATATTTGAGGAATAAAATTCTTCTGCAATTTCTACATCCGAATATTTTGTTAATTCTTCCTTGCATTTTTTATATCCTATATTATGTACTAAAATATTTAATGCTGTGTTATCACTATTTACTATGGTTTGTTCTAATAAATAAGAAACTGGTATGCTTTCTCCAACTGAATAATCTGCTGCAGTACTTCCATCTCCTGCCTCGTAGTCATCACTATCATATAATAATGTGTCTGATAAACTTAATTCTCCATCTGCTACTTTATCATAATATAACATGGCAACTGGAACTTTTATTGTACTTGCTGCTGTAAAATATGAATTTTCATTATAAAAATAATACTTTTTTTCTTCTAGATTATAATAGAAAAAGAAAAAATTGTTTTCATTTAAATGATTTTCTACCATAATTTGATTTATTAAATTTTCTACATTGGTATCCATCGTTTCTTCAACAACTGTTTCTTCTATACCTGCTTCTTCTACATCTGTTTCTTCTTCTATTGCCTCTTCTATACTTGCTGTTTCTATGCTTTCTTCTTTCTGTTCTTCAGCTGTTTCGCTTATTTCTTCTTGATTTTGCATATTATAATGATATACAATAATTGCAATCACAATGACTACACATATAACAAGTACTATTCCTAATATTTTATTATTTATCCTTAATTTATTTTCTTTGGAATGTTTTCCATTTTTATCCATGCACTTTACTCCATTTTTATTTTATTGTATCATAAAATTTTATTTTTTTATTATCTTTCACCATAAATTCACATTTCTCGTTCTATTTCTAAAAATCTTTATACAATATTATTTTTAGAGTAAATCCTGACTTTCTTCACTTTTTTCTTTGTTCATAACATTTTTTATTTTGCTGACTAAACAGTTTCTTTTAATCAATTACCAGTTTCTTATTTTTTTATATTCTTTTAAAATTTTCAATTATTTTTATATTTCTCACAAGTTGTTTATTATTCTTTATATTTTTGTTCAAATTTTTTATTATTCTTTATATTCTTTTTACAATCCTTTTACGATTTTTTTATATATTTTTATCTTAAAAATCCATTAATAATTTCTTCTTCTGCCTCTTTTTCAGATAGTCCCAATGTCATTAATTTTGTTAATTGTTCACCTGCAATTTTTCCGATGGCTGCTTCATGGATTAAATTAGCCTCTACATTATTTGCTGTTATTTCAGGTGTTGCTGTCACAATTGCATTGTCTTTTATAATAGCATCACATTCACTATGTGCAAAACATTTTTCATTTCCATATATTTTAGAAATAAATTCTTGTTTTGAATTTTCTGTTGCAACAGATCTAGAAGTTACATGTGTACTAGAATTTTCTCCATTTAGTTGCACATCAAATATGGTTTTGGCATATTGATTTCCATCTGTCATGATTTTTTCTGTTACTACAAAGTTGGTATCATTTGCTAAAACACCTTTTGTTTCTCTAATTGTTGAACTGACTCCTTTGATTTGTACGCTTTCCATTTCTAAGCTGCTTCCTGCTTTTAAATATACTTCTGTTACTGGATTTAGAATTCTTTTTCCGTCTCCATTGCCTTCTCCATAATGTTTTTCTATATATCTTACTTTTGCTCCCTCTTCTAAATAAAATCTATGAATTCCATCATGTTCTGAATCTTTATGATGGTCATTATGAATTCCACATCCTGCTACAATAATAACATTTGCATTTTTTCCGATGTAAAAGTCGTTATATACTAAGTCTTTTAGTCCACTTTCTGTGATGATAACTGGTATATGTATAAATTCGAATTTTGTGTTTTCTTTGACATATATGTCAATACCAGATACATCTTGTTTGGTAACAATATTCACATTTTCTGTTACTTGTCTTTCAACTCCTTTTCCGTTTTTTCTAATATTATATGCGCCTTTAGTAATGTTTTCTAAATTAGATACTTCACCTAAAAGTTGTTCATCTATTTGGTTTAAGTTCTTTGATTCCATCTTGTCCTCCTTCTATTTTAATTATGATTTATTAGCTTCTATTTTTCTTATATATTTCTATATTTTTTACTAAAAAACATTTTTCTTATGCTTTTTTAGACCTTTTTCATTTTTTTGTTTTCCATTTTTAAGTATATATATTTTTTATAAGAATTTCGTCTTTTTTGCTTTTTATTTTTTTTAGTTTTGACATTTTCATGTAGACTGATTATAGAAATATTTTTTATTTTAAATTTCATTGCTTGTGTATTATTTCTAGCATTCTTTCTTTATTCTGCAACAACCTTTTCCTTTTACTTCTTCATTTAAGATTTCTTCACTTGTACCAATTTTTTGTATTTTTCCTGATTTCATTAATATGATTTCATCTGCTATTTCTAATATTCTTTCTTGGTGTGATATGATAATGGTTGTCCCTTTTGTGATTTCGCTCATTGTTTGGAACACATCTATTAAATTGTTGAAACTCCATAAGTCAATTCCTGCTTCTGGTTCGTCAAATATGGTTAGTTTTGTTTGTCTTAATGCAACTGTTGCAATTTCAATTCTTTTTAATTCTCCCCCTGATAAAGATCCATTTACTTCTCTATCTACATATTCTTTTGCACATAAACCAACTTTTGCTAATGCATCACAAGCTTCTTTTTTGGTTATTTTTTTATGTGCAGCTATTTTTAATAAATCATAAACTGTGATTCCTTTAAACTTAACTGGTTGTTGAAATCCGAAACTAATTCCCAATTTTGCTCTTTCGTTAATTTCCATGTTTGTAATGTCTTTTCCATCAAAAATAATTTTTCCTGAGTCTGGTTGTTCAATTCCCATTATCATTTTTACCAATGTTGATTTTCCAGACCCATTTGGTCCTGTAATGGCAATAAATTTTCCTAATTCTATTTTTAAATTAATATTGTTTAATATTTTTTTGTTATCTCTTTCAAAACATATATTTTCTAATTCTAATATCATGTTTACCTCCTATTTATTTTGTTATAAAGTACTGTATTAAAATAATATTATATAATGTATATTTTTTTGATTTCTTAGTTTCTGACAGTTTATCTATACATATATATTTTTTCCTATTCCCTATACTTTTCGTAATGAAAAAACATTATTATCAAGAAACAGCATAATACATATGTCACATTGCTTTTTATATTTGCAAAAATATTCTTCACTTTTGTTCATTTAATTTTGGATTTCTATGTACTCATTTTTAGATTTAGTTACTGTACAATTTTCTTATTCAATCTATTTTTTATGGTTACTTTTATACAACTCTGACATTTCGGATTATTTTCATCATAGTCACAGTCTAAATCTCCTAAATCCATGATTTTACTAATATATTTTTCTAGCTTTTTCGTAGTATCTGGTGACATAGCATGTTTCATGGATTTTGCTTCTTCTTCTGCATCTTTTTCATCTACATCTAATATATCTACTAAAAACATTTTTATAATGTCATGTTTTTTTATGATTTCTTTTGCTAGTTCTTCGCCTTGATATGTTAGATTGATGTCTCCATATACTTCATATTCGATTAAATCTAGGTCTCTTAAATTTTTTATGGCTCGATTAACACTCGGCTTCGTAATTTTTAGTTTTTTGGCTATGTCTGTTACTCTAATTTTTCCACTACTTTTTTCTAATATATAAATTGTTTTTAAATATTCTTCCTGGGAATTGGTTAGTTTCATATTTTTTCTCCTTGTTAGTTTGTGCTAACATTTTACTATGGTTTTATTTTGTTGTCAAGTAGTTTTTTAAAATTTATGCCCATTTCGGGATTTTGGGGACGTTTCTATTTTGTCCTTTTGGGGACGTTTCTGTTTGGGACATTTTTGTGTATAGGATAATTTTCGATGTTTCTTTTAAGATTACTTTATTTTTATAGATTATATTTATGTTATATAACAAAGTATTTACACGATTTTATTAATCTAATTACTCTGTTTATTTAAATTTCTTAAAAATGTCGCAAACAGAAACGTCCCCAAAAGGACAAAAATGTCCCAAACAGAAACGTCTCCAATTGCCCCAAATTAACCAGCTATTCTACACAAATCAAGTCTTTTATATTTGCATATTTTGCATCACCAATACCACTAACTTCTTTTATTTCTTCTATTGTCTTAAACTTTCCATTTTCTTTTCTATAATTTATGATTTTTAATGAAGTGGAAGGACCAATTCCTGGTAAAGTTTCTAATTCAGTTTGTGTTGCAGTATTTATATTTATTTTTTGATTTTGGTTTTGTCCGCTTTGCCCATTTGTTTCTTCTTCTGAAACAATTCCACTTGATGATGTTATATATTTCGAGGTTTCATCAACCATATTTTGATTTAGATTGTTGTTTTCATGATAATTTTCATTTTGTTCATTTTCTTTTGCTATTTCATTTGCAGTTTCTTCTATTGTTGGTATATATATTTTCATTCCATCTTCTAATTTGAAAGCTAAGTTGATATTTTTGGTATCTGCATTTTCTTTTAGTCCTTCTGCTTTATTAATGGCATCTGATATTCGACTATTTTGTTCTAGTTCAACAATTCCTTCTTTATTCACCGCTCCTGATATGTGTACAATAATTTTATTAGTAGTTTCCGTTATTTTTTTTTCATCCTCTTCTAAATCTACGATATTTTCCTCTATATTTTCTTCTGTAGATATGACCATAGAGTCTTCTTTTGTATAGATATAGTATAAAAAGGCAATGATAATCATTAACCCAATTATCACAATAATTATTTTTTGTTTTTTATTAAATTCATATATCATGCTTATTTGATATATACTTAATATATATCTTTCCTCCTTACTTATAATCGTTTTTTGGTAATACAAAGCTTCTACAAACTCATTATTAATACTAAGAATTTTTACTTATCTTTAGATTTTACCAATCAAGCTACAATTTACCTGAAATTTCTTTTGTGTTCACTAAACATTCATATGTTTTGTGCAAAATATTGTCTTAAGGAATAAAATTTTTGTGTTCCGTGAAATTATGATTGCAAAATTCGACAAAATGCTATATAGTATTGCTATTGATATGACTAAATTAAATTCATGATTAGGGGTTTATAAGATGAAAATACATGTTAAAAAAATGTTTATACTTTCTTTTTTGATAATAACCGTATTATTTACTCATTTTAATATTGTTTATGCAGCAGAAAATGATACAAATGCACCTCAAATTTCTTCTGGTGCTGCTATTTTAATAGATAATGCGACAAATAAAATATTATATGATAAAAATGGAAATGAAAGAATGTTTCCAGCAAGCACTACAAAAATTATGACAGCTATACTGGTTTTAGAAAACTGTGATTTAGATGAAATAGTAACTGCAAGTTATGATTCCCTTATGTCTATTCCAGAGGGTTATGTAACTGCTGAAATTCAAGGTGAAGAACAATTTACAGTAGAACAATTATTAGAGATGTTATTGGTTCATTCTGCAAATGATGCCGCAAATGTATTGGCTGAATATGTTGGTGGTTCTATACAAAGTTTTGTTTCTATGATGAACACAAAGGCTAATGAACTAGGTTTAACCAATACACATTTTACAAATGCTTATGGATTACAAGAAGATAATCATTATACAACTGCATATGATTTAGCTGAAATCATGCAATATTGTATTCAAAATGATAATTTTAGGAGAATTGCTGGTAGTGTTTCTTGTTCTATACCAGCCACAAATAAATCAGATGTAAGATCCTATACTTCTACTAACCAATTAATCCTTCCTGACAGTCCTAATTATTACAGCTATGTTACGATAGGAAAAACTGGTTTTACCACAGAAGCTGGTAGATGTTTAGTTTCTTGTGCATATAGAAATGATATAGAACTTACTTGTGTTATATTAGGTGGAACACTTTCCAATGATGGTGTGTCTTCAAGATTTACAGATAGTATTAGTTTATACGAATATGGATTTAATCATTTTTCTTTGAAAAATATTGTAAATCCTGGAGATGTTATTACCACCATTGAAGTATCTAATGCTACTCCTGCTACGAAATCACTTGATTTAGCATTTGCAGATAGTATTCATGCTTTGGTTAACAATTCTGACCTGGAAACAAATTATTTACCTGAAATACGATTAAATGCTGATATTTCTGCTCCAATTGCAGAAGGTGATGTTCTTGGAAAAGCGATTTATAATATAGATGGAATTTCTTATGAAGCTGATCTTGTTGCAACACATAATGTAGATAGTTCACAGTTTTTACAACTCTTATTACAGATTGGTGGTATCTTGATTGCCTTATTGATTACTTTCTATATATTTTTTTCAAATAAAAAAGAGCAGACAAATATAAGTGATGATATATAAAGGCAGACAAGTTTTTTACAACTTGTCTGCCCCTTTCTTTTTATATATAAATTTTTTAAATTTCTAATTCAGAATCAACTAACTAATTTTTACAAAATAATATATGGGTTTTCATCTAATTTCTGTTCATTTCTGATTATTGATAATCTTTTCCAATAATAATTGTGACATCTGCTTTGCTAGAACTTATTCCTGAACTACCAGAAATCGTTCCTGTTCCTACTACCTCTTTTATTTGATTTATGGTAGTTGTTGAAACATCTTTTTTATTAGCAATGACTGTTTTACTTGTTGCAGTCGTTGTTCCTGTTCTAGAAACATTATATCCTTCTGCTTTTAATTTATTGACAACTTCTTGAAGTACTTTACCATCACTTGTTCCATTTAACACTTCGATTTTTATATTTGAATTTGCTGTTGATCCAGTAGAAATTGTATTAGTATCTGTTGTATTATTTGATGTAGTAGTATTTCCATCTGTTGTTCCTTCTTCTATTAATTCTTCTGGATAGAATAATTCTTTTACCAATTGTGCTGTTTCTTCTTTATCTACTACATATATACTAACATTATTTGTTTGGCTTACATCAGGCACGCTTCCTGGTAATGATGCTGTTTGCAAATTTTCTGTACTAAATTCTACTGCATATGGTAAATAGTCTTTTAATACATCAAAATTCAAATTAGTGATTAAATTTCTACTAGCAATATCTAATAAAGAACCTAATTTTGTTATATTTTCTAATTTTACAGTTTGTTGAACAACCGCTGTTATAAATTCTCTTTGGTTTCTCATTCTTCCTATATCATTATCACCATATTCTTCTGGGAAACTTGTTCCATCATTATTTTTTCTGAATCTTAACAATTCTTCTGCTGCTTGACCATCTATTTCTTGAAGTCCTTCTTCAAAATGAATGTGTAAATCCTGTGATGTATCATCATAATTCATGTTTGTTGGAACATAATATTCAATTGGTCCAATCGCATCTACCAATTCTATCAATGCTTCTGTTTGTACAATTGCATAATATTGTAAATCTAATCCTGTTAAATCATTGACAGCCTCTACTGTTTTCATTGGATCTCTTGTCATATTATAAATGGCATTTATCTTATCAGATGCTACTGCTCTTTTGGTATTTTTTCCTGTAAAAGAATCTCTAGGAATTGATAATAATACTGCCTTTTGTGTATTAGGATTATATGAGGCTACAATTATGGTGTCTGTTAAAGCTACTCCTTCTTGGTCTGTGCTTACCCCCATTAATAGTACTTGCAGTTCTCCCAATTTTTTTCTTGTTTCTTCATCATGTCCTACCACTGTTGCTAACATACCAGATAAGCCTCCTCCATTTCTATAAACTCTATATGCAAATACACCTCCAGCAATTAATAAAATTAATATAATAACTAACAATATTTTTTTCCACATTTTCATTTTTTTCTTCGTTTTTGTTTTTTGATTTTGGCTCTTATTTTTATTATTTGTCTTTTGTCTTTTGTTCACTTTATCATTACTCACTTATAATCCACTCCTAAAAAATCATGTAATTAGTATAGCAAACATCTTATCAAAAATCAACAAATAAAGACAAATTTTAAGAATTTGTCTTTATTCATATTATTAATTTTCATTTACTTGTGTAAATAATATATCTAAAATATTATTTTCATTCATCATTTTTCCTATATATGATTCTTCAACCGCTGTATAAACTTGATTTTGTGGTTCTATTTCTCCACTTAGATTTACAAGTAATAATAAAATATATACAATTAATAGTCCCCTTAAGATTCCATAAATAATGCCACCTAATTGATTTAATTGTTCTAATATTGGTAGCTTTGCAACTAAATTTGCTAATGCTGTAACAAATTTTAATGCAATTCTGATGGCAATATATAAAAGTAATATAACAGCTCCTTCTATAATATTAATAGAAATGGTTCTTGCGGTTTCTGGCAGCATATTATTTTGTATCGTTTCTACTACTTGGTTTGCTCCTTCCCCATCATTTGTCATAATATCATTTGCCTCTTCTAAAATTGCATTTTGAATTGTCTCATCAATCCCTGTTAGATTGATAATAACATTTGAAACTGGTTTGTATAATAGCAATGTTAATATAATGGCAATAACAACTGCTACTAATTGTATAGCTAATGTAATTAATCCTTTTCTATATGCTAAAAAAGTGGATAATAAAATAATGGCTACAATTATTAAATCTACAACAATACTCATAATTTTTCTCCTTTTTATTTCTAATATTTTTATTGCTTTACACTTATGTGTGATTTCCTTATAAGTTAATAATTTCTACTTTATCTCTATAAATAATTCCTGCTATACTATTTGACACTGTGACATTTGTTACTTCTTGATTAGCTATATAACGCTTTACAAGCCAACCACCTGTATTTATAAATTCAACTTCTGTTCCCAAATTTAGTGCAATAATATTTCCTTTTGTATAAATTTGTTTTATAGATGTATCAACTGTATAATTTTGAGTGTTTCTACTTTCTACATCTATAATATTGATAATAGAATTTGCTGAAAATATTCCTGATGATTCTTCTTCTACTGTTACAAAACATTTTTCTAAATCAATAGATTGTGCTGTTATTTTTTTGTTTTTGTTTTCAAATATATCAGATTCTTGATCATTTTCTATAATATTTATTCCATCTGTATACATACATACAATTCTATCTCTATCTTGATAATCTATATTTACAATTAGTTTATTTTGCTCACTTTTGTAATTATTGACTTCAGAATTGCTTGGATCTGTTTTTGTCATTTCTATAGATATAATTCTAATATTTGACTGTATCACAGTTCCTGATGTATCAATTTCTGCTATTGCTAAATATTTATTGTCATTAGATATGGATACATCCACTGCAACTGTTGATGGTAGATATTTTTTAAATAATGCCGTACCACTTGGATCAAATACTTGAATAACACTTTTATGACTAGTACCAGATATAATAACTGCTACATATCCATTTTTATTAACATATACTTTAGAAATATTTCCTTCTATTTCCCCATTCCATGCCACTTCTTTGTCTTCAATAACATAAAATTTTTGTCCGTTAGATTCTCCAATGACTAAAAATCGATTTGCAGAATCAAATAATGGATTGGTAATTTGTACTTCTAAGTTTGCTTCTTCTCCTCCACTTGAACCATATAAAGATAATTTATTTTTACTTAATATTCCAATATATTTATTAAATGCATAAACACTTGTTGATTCATCCTCATCTAATTCAATTGTAGTCACTTTGTCTTGTGAAACTTCTTTGCTTAATATTTCTACATCAATCCAATTTCTAAACTCATTGTTTGTCACATATAAGGCTCCTATAACAATAATGGCAACCACTAGAATAGCAATCACAATGGATAAGATAATTTTTTTGGCATTTATTTTTTTGTTTTTTGTTTCTGTTTCTTCCCAATAATCTCTCATCTTATTTCTCCTTATCTTTCGTTAATGATATTCTACTATACTAAATTTGAAAAAGCAAGCTAACACTTGTTTTTTCTAGTATTTTCTCCTAATTTAATCACAGTTTAGAGTTAACTCTATTTTTATTGTTTTAAAACACCAGGTAAGTGACCAGCTGAACTGTAACCTATTGCATACTGATTTTTATAATTTGAATCAATCCTATATATCCAAATATGGGATATAGCAAATTTACTAAATTAGAAAAGCCAATATTTGAAACAAAAACCGCTGTTACACATATGAAAGCTGCATATTGTTTATATTTTTTCTTATCCTGTGCTATATTTTCTAAAAGACTTGTTCCTAAAGAAATACTTGTCGTAAATATGGAACTTAAAATAATAAATCCATATATATATTTCAATATTGGTGAAATTTTTGAAGCAACATATACTGCTGGCATTTCTAAATTTTGTATATCAACATCTACTTTCGTTAATATTAAAAAAACAATTAGTGATAACAAAATAATTAAAATCACTGTCAATAGAGAAATCATTTTCTGACTTTTTAGATTATTAACAAGATTCCTCATCGCGATCAATACAGGAATTAACAATATCGTATTATAACTTCCATATAATACACTATCTAAAATCCATTTCCAATTTGTATTTTCTGATACATAATGAGAAATTTCCATTATGTTTTGAGAATCTATTACAGAAATTCCCATGATGAATAAACTTCCAATTAATAAAGGAACCATATATTGACTTACTTTAATTAATCCTGATACATCTTTTAAAAATACAACATAGCAAATAACAGATAATATCATACTTCCTATTAAAGCATGTATTCCAAATTGTTGTTCAAAATATGCTCCAAATCCAGCTATCATGATATAAAATGTGATGAGAATAAAAATATTCATAATAGTATTAAAAATCTCTAAATGTTTTTCTTTCTTGATAAATCTTTCTAAAAAACTTTTATAATTTGTTACCCCATTTTCTTGAGAAATACATAATACTTTATATGTGACAAATCCCAATAATAAACTAGAAATAACAATTCCCAAAATTCCATTCATCCCATATTGATAAAAAAATAGATAGATTTCTTGACCTGATGCGAATCCAGCACCTATCAATGTTCCTATAATGACAAATACTGCTTTTAAGATTTTTTTCATCTCAAATTTTCCTCTTACTCTTATATTTTTAGTATAAAATATACCATAATATTTTATGAGTTTTTCTTCTATTTTATTCCATTCATTTGGACCAGTTCTCCATGTTTAGGGGGGGGTCAGTTATATATCATATAAAAAAATGAAATGATTTTGCGTATCTAAATTTGAATATAGAAATTCTTTAATAAAAAAGTGAGGAATGTTCATTTTGCCTATGATTTTTGGCAACAATGAAAGAGGCTCACTTTTTTATTTTAGAATTTCTATGAAAATTTAGCTTATACAAAATCATGTAATGACTTTATATGATATATAACTGGTCCCCCCTTAAACATGGAGAACTGGTCCAAATGATTTCTATTTTCTTCTTCTTCTCCTTTGCCATACTATAATTCCAGCTAAAATAATCACTGCTGGTACAGTAAATATAATAATTCTAACAATGGTATCTTGTTGCTCTGTTGCTGTATATGTTACTGTTCCTGTACTCTTTCTTGCTGTAATATCTTCCTCTCTATCTGATAAGTATGCTAGAGAATTTAATACCAAATCTTTATTATATGTTGACACTTGTATTGCTGAATATTGAGATTCTTGTGTTAATGGATAATCTGAAATAAAGTAGTTTTCTCCAAAAATGATTAATGTAGATGTGATTGCTGCTGTTCCTGTTTCTTCATCTGCATCTGTGATTGTTTTTTCTAGTTCTGCTCCCACTACAAAAGAACCTGTTTTCTCTCCTTCTGCTGCAGCTGCTGAACTATTATTAAAGTTTGTTCTGAAATATGCTCCATCACTCGTTGTTGCTAAATCAGTCTCTACTACTTTTAAGTCTTCTAATCCATCTTCATTGATATTAATTTTCGTTGGGCTAGCTAAAATAATACCATCACTATATATATCTTCTGTTATTTTTGAATATCCTAAATTTGGAATAACCAAATCTGGTGAATTTGCTACCATTCTTGACGAATCTGTTTCTCTGATAACTCCCACTTCAAAAGGATTTACTCCATATAAAGCTAATACTTCATTTACATTTGGCAAATCAGTTGCCACTGCTGTAGCTGCATTTAGCCATAAGATGTTTCCTCCACGATTAATATAATCGATAATCGCTGTTTTAGCTGTATCATTAAAATCTTGTGTTGGTGAAGTAATGACTAATGTATCACAATCTTCTGGTACATTTCCTGTTGATAAAATATTTAATGTATCTACTTCTGTAATTTCATTTTGTAAATATACATTTAAATAGTACATATTATAATCTAATGTAAAATCACTATAGCCTTCTAAGAAATACACTTTTGGTATATCATCTGTTGTTACAGATATGATGGCACTTGTTAATTTTTCCTCTGCAATACTAATTGTTTCATATGTTGTAGTATCATACGTTACTAAATCTGTTGCTGTTAACACTTTTGAACGATCTCCACATTCTACAATAATTCCTGATGAACCTGTATCTTGTATTCCATATTTTTCTACTAAATCTGGTCTACTCTCTGAATCTACTGCCTCTGCAACAATTCTTTCATTTGCATTTTTATATTGTTTTGCAAGTGCTAAATCTGCATTATCATCTGTATAACCAACAAAATATAGATGAACATCTTTATCAATGTCTTTTACTCTTTCTGTACTTTCATCTGTTAATGTATATAATTTTTCTTGTGTTAAATCTATTGGTGTTAAGTCTAAAACTTTCATTCCTGTATTGATACCTAAAAATACTGCCAATATTACTAATACTAATGATAATGTTCTACTTCCATCAATTAACCATTTTCTTTTCATGGCTTGTACAAATTTATTGGCTTCTTTTTTTTCTTTTTTGGCCTTTTTCTTCTCTGCCTTGATTTTCTTTTTTTCTTCTTTTGATTTTTTATCTTTTTTGTCTTTTTCTTTGTCATGATTGTTCGCCGATTCGTTTTGTACATTTTCGCTTTTTGCTGTTTCGTTTTTTGTTGTCTCATTTTTTGTTGTTTCGTTTTCACTTTTGTCATTTTTTATTTTTTCATTTTTAATGTTTTCTTCCTCACTTTTCAACTTTACTCTAACCTCCTATCTTACACTTTTTCTTCTTTGCATTACTATGATTGTAAATAGTAAACACATAATTGTAAATGTTATATAAATTACTGTATCTGCAATATCAATTTGTCCATAAGGGAAATTAGCAAATAGATTGATTAATGAAAAATCTGCAAACACATCACTAAAATTTGGTAAAAACCATGAGAATATGAAAAATGCTATTGTAATTACTCCTGCTATAATTTGATTTTCTGTTATACTTGAAGCCAAGATTCCAAATGATATATAGCTCATAGCAAGTAACAAAAATCCTAACAAAGTAACTAATGCTGTTGTTATATGTGGTGTACCAAAATATGCTAGTATTCCGAAATATAAAAACGTACAAAGCTCAGTAATAATAACAATCAATGTTGCTGATATGAATTTCGCTAATACTATTTTTGTAATACTGACAGGTGATGTTAATAATAATTGCTCTGTCCCTGATTTTCTTTCTTCTGCTATTGTTCTCATTGTAAGAATTGGTGTGATAAATGTTAAAATAGTTGCTCCTGAAAAGAATATATATTCAAAATTTGTACTTTGATAGTAAAATACATCTGTATAGAAAAATATACTAAACATGATTAGAAATAATCCTATAAATACATATCCTACTGGTGAAAAGAAATAAGATTTAAATTCTTTTTTTATAATTGCCCACATTATTTATTTCCTCCTTCTATTAATTTTATGAATGCATCTTCTAATGTTGTATCTGCTTTTTTCATTTCAAATATTGTTATATTTTCTTTTGCAAATTCAGAGAAAATCTTTTTCCTTAAATCGACATTTTTATCTGCTTCAATTAAATATTGTTTTGTTTTATCTTCATTTTCTTGAACTAACTCTATATTTTTTATTTCTCTTATTTTGTCTTTTATTTTATCTATCTTATTTTCAGTATCTTCAACTGTAACATAAATACAATTATTATTGCTTACTTTATTCTCTAGATTTTCTGGTGTATCAATTGCGACAATTTTACCTTTATTAATAATAATAACTTTATTACAAATTTGGCTAACTTCTGACAAGATATGAGAACTTAGTATAACCGTATGTGTTTTTCCAAGTTCTTTGATTAAATTTCTAATTTCTGTAATTTGTTTTGGATCTAATCCTACCGTTGGTTCATCTAATATCAATATTTTAGGTTCTCCAACTAAGGCACCTGCCATACTAACTCTTTGTTTATATCCTCTTGATAGATTTTTCGTTAATTTATTTTGAACATCTTTTAATCCTGTTTGTTCAATTACTTTTTGTACTTTTTCTTTTCTCTCTTTTCTATTTACTTGTTTTAATTCTGCCATATATGTTACAAATTCTTTTACTGTTAAATCCGTATAAAGAGGTACTCCCTCTGGCATATAACCAATTTGCTTTTTTGCCTTTTTTGGTTTTTTTAATGTGTTGTACCCTTCAATTGTCACTTCTCCTGACGTTTGCTCTATATAACCAGTTAAGATATTCATCGTTGTACTTTTTCCAGCACCATTAGGACCAAGTAAACCTACAATTTCTCCATCATTAATGGTAAAACTGATATCTTCTACGGCTACAGCTTTTCCATACTTTTTTGTAACATTTTTTACCTCTATCACAAAAACTCCTCCTTTAAATTTATTAATATCATGACAATATTATCATTTATATTTACTAATGTAAAGAATTTCACAAAATTTTCACATTCAGCAGGAGTAACGTTTTATGAAAACCATGTACTAAAAAAGCATGTATATCAAGCCTTGTCAGTTGTTTTTTAAATCATTTTATGATATAATTAATTATAGAGCACTTAATACCTTACAAAATAAATTATTTCTATGAATACTTACGGAAAAACTACTTAGCACTTTTTTACAAATATAGGAAACTTAACATTATACATATTAAAAAATTTTATAGAAAGGTAAGTATAATATAGTTTATTTTAATAAAGGACTATATTATATAAGGAATGAATTATGAGTAAAATGAAAAGATTAAAAATTGTAATAATCATTTGCATAATTGTATCTATATTAATTGCAAGTTTTTCTAAAACATATGCTATATTTTATTTTAACAATGCAATGACACAAGAAACATCTACATCAACTGAAACACATACAAGTTTTATCAGTAGCTTGATTTCTGCTCTTAAGAGGATTAAACAATTACAAAATTACTTTACTGGCTCAGATGAAAATGAAGAAGAACTTGAAAATTTTAAAACAGCTAATGATAAAGATGGAGATGGTTTATTAGATAACACCGCTCAATATGTAAATAACCAAATGGTAGCTCCTATTGATCCTGATTCATCTGTTGCCAATGCCCCTATAGGTATATGGCAAAAACAAATTGAAATCGAAAAACAAGGAAATATTCCTTATTATCTAACAGATTTTTATGTATATGATGATAGCAGTAATAACTTAGATAAGAAAAATCCAATAAACTGGGGAAGTTTAAGACAATCTCGAAATATATATAATAGTTCTTTAAATTCAAACGAGTTATTGGAATTTGCATCAAATGTATTAAATTTCAGACTAGATAATGGTGGTGTAGTACTTCATTCACAGACACAAGAAGAAATTTATAATTATATGATGGCAGAAGCTCAAAAGAATCTTTCTCCTCTTGAATATAGGAGTTTCAAGGCAGCAGTTGAGTATTTAAATATAAAAGACAAGACTGAAACATGGCAAAAGAAATATGGTTATAATGATTTGTATGATAAAGTATTTAGAATTGCTACAAAAAATAATATGAGAAGTACCAAACTTTATTTTCAAGATAATAATGAAGAATATGTATTATGGGTTTGGAGAGGAGATTATCTAACTCTTGGTAGTGGTGCTGAAATGGGCTTATACAAAAAACGCGCTAACACTTCTTACAATATCGAACACTGGGATGCAGTAGATTTTGAAGTTCCAATGACATTGAATTTATATAATTACTATAGTGCAAATAATATAGAACATGTATTTAGCTGGAAACCAGAAAATAATCAATGGTGGATAACAGGATTTAATCCAAATTACTCTGATATAGATGTTGAAAAACAAGTATTACTCGGAACTGTAGATTTTTCTGAACACCAAAATATGTATACATCTTTAAAAGAAAATATAAATCAAGATAATCAAAATTATGTAATTTTTGACGATGCAAATTACAAAGTATGGATATCTTTCTATGAATAAAATACATAAATAAAAAATTCGCGTATCAAAGTCATTAAGTTAATTCTTCTTAACTTAATGACTTTTACATTTGCGTAAAAACCATCTTCTCTATTGACTTTAAATTTCCTAATATAAAGATTCTTATCTATTGTAATAAATGATAAGCATATATTTTATTTTGTTGAATACAATTTTTTTAAATACCGCAATATCTTTTTAGAAATGTGAGGAATTTATGGAAATCTTTTATCCTTTTTTAGTGTCTTTTTCTCTTATCTTTCTCTCTGAGTTAGGCGATAAGACTCAAATCATGATTTTATCTTTTTCTGCAAAAAGTAAAATGAAAAATATTTTATTAGGAATTGCCTTAGGAACTTTCCTTAGTCACGGATTGGCTATTCTTTTTGGTAGTCGTCTAGGCTCTATTGAAAATGAACATGTGTCATATTATTTAAATGTATTTACATATATTTCTTTTATATTATTTGGCATGTGGGGATTCTTTTCTATGAATAGACAATCCTCTGATAATAAAGAAAATCATAAAACAGGTATTATTTCTAAATTATCTAAATTAAAAATAAACTTTGTATTTATTATTGCTTTTTGCATATTTATTGGAGAATTAGGTGATAAAACTTTTCTTTCTTCAATTGGTCTTGGCATTCAATATCCAGAATATAAAATTTCTTTAATTTTAGGTTCTATTTTAGGAATGGTTTGTAGTAATCTACTTGCCATTATTTTTGGAAAACTGTTGAGTCTGAAATTTCATAAAAACATAGTTGAACTGATTTCTAATAGTTTGTTTATTATTTTTGGTATTATTGGTTTAATCTTTAACATTTAATATGTTTTTTCAATTTAAAAACATAAATTTTGATTTTTTGTCTTAAAATCATTGACATGGTCTCACATTTGTGCTATTATATTTATTGTTATTTAGCCATGGGTCAGTAGCTCAGTTGGATAGAGCACAGGCCTTCTAAGATTGTGATTACATTCACAAGCACATTGATACAACTGGATTTTGAGAGTTGATTCAAAAAACTC
>CAWVJG010000070.1:0-6989 GCA_963929465.1 Bacillota bacterium | reverse complement strand
GCAACCTTCATTCGTTGAAAGATTTATCTTTCAACATTAGTGGTTGCGACACACAAGGTATGAAAAATAATATATATGTAACCTTTCCAGCATTTAGGTCTGAACTGTAACAAAAACTCAAGTTTCTTATTCAACAAAAAATGGACGTACCCTGTACGTCCGTAGTTTTTATTCTATTGTTGTTCTACAAAAATTGCCTCAAATTCATCAGAAGTAATTTTTTCTTTTTCAAGTAAGATTCCTGCAACTTGATGTAATTTATCTACATTATCTGATAAAATTTTCTTTGCTCTATTATATCCAGTATCTACGATTCTCTTTGTTTCTTCATCAATAATAGCTGCTGTTTCTTCTGAATATTCTTTTGTATGTCCAAAGTCTCTTCCTAAGAAAACTTCATCTTGACTAGAACCTAACATCAATGCTCCTATTTTTTCACTCATACCATATTTGGTTACCATACTTCTTGCGATTTGTGTTGCTCTTTCGATATCATTACTTGCACCTGTTGATATATCATTTAAGATAAGTGCTTCTGCCACTCTTCCACCTAAAAGTGAAACAATATTTTCTTCCATTTCTGTTTTTGACATGAAATTTTTATCTTCTGTTGGTCTATACATCGTATATCCTCCAGCCATACCTCTAGGTACAATTGATATTTCATGTACTGGATCTTGTGTTTCTAAATAATGACTTACAACTGCATGCCCTGCTTCATGATAAGCAACTAATTTGTTTTCTTTATCACTTCTTACTCTTGTTTTCTTTTCAGGTCCCATAGTTACTTTAACCATGGCATCTTCGATTTCTCTCATTCCAATTTCATTAATGTTTCTTCTAGCTGCTAATAATGCTGCTTCATTTAATATGTTTTCTAAGTCTGCTCCTGCAAATCCTGATGTATTTTTTGCAATAATTTTTAAGTCTACATCATCTGCTAATCTTTTCTTTCTACTATGCACTTCTAAGATTTGTTCTCTTGCTTTTACATCTGGTAATCCTACAACAATTTGTCTGTCAAATCTTCCTGCTCTTAGTAAAGCTTTATCTAATACATCTGGTCTATTGGTTGCTGCTAACACAATAACACCTTCATTTTCTGCAAATCCATCCATTTCAACTAATAATTGGTTTAATGTTTGTTCTCTTTCATCATGTCCACCACCAAGTCCTGCACCTCTTTGACGTCCAACGGCATCAATTTCATCTATAAATATGATACATGGTGCATTTTTCTTAGCTTGATCAAATAAGTCTCTTACTCTTGAAGCACCAACACCAACAAACATTTCTACAAAGTCTGAACCACTAATAATAAAGAATGGTACTCCTGCTTCTCCAGCAACTGCTTTTGCAAGTAATGTTTTACCTGTACCTGGTTGACCAACTAGTAAAACACCTTTTGGTATTCTTGCTCCCATATCTGTGAATTTCTTAGGATTTTTTAAGAATTGTACGATTTCTTCTAATTCTTCTTTTTCTTCATCTACACCTGCAACATCTTCAAATGTAATTCTGTTTTTCTCTGCTGGTGTCATCATTCTAGCTTTACTTTTTCCAAATGACATGGTTTTATTTCCAGGGTTTCCACTGCTAGCTCCTCCCATTGTTAAGAACCAGAAAAGCATAAATATAATTAATATAGCAAATGGTGTAACTAATGGAAGTATTGTCATAAATATAGATTCTGATTTTTCTTCTAAAGTGAAGTTTCCATTATTTATGAATTCTTCTACATATGTCATAAATGTTCCCATATCTGGTATATTTGTTTCTTTTCTTATATTATCATCTTTTAATTCTACCTCTGCTGTTTTTCCATCAGCATTAATTACAATTGATTTTACATTGTTGCTATTGATATTTGTCATTAATTCTGAATACGTTAATTTGGAATTGCTATTTTCTACAATTGATGATAATACGACTAAAAAAATTACAATTATAATTAGCCACATTGCTAAAGTTTTTATTCCGTTTTTCAAAATAATTCCTCCTCTTTATACTTGATGTTTGTTTATTTTGCACATATCTGTGCTTTTACTTTTAGCACTCTATCATATTGCTTTTTCTTTTTCAATAGTTTTTTGTATTTCTTTTTTGTTACAATGTATCTCTGTTTCCTAAAGTATTACGGCTACTCATACTTCCTTAGAAATTTTTATTTGCCCATTTTTTATAAAAACTTTTAAATTTTTATTTGGTGTTAAAAATTTATTTCCTACATTATTGGCACATAATTTTATAATATCCTCTATATGTATCTTTTCGATTCCCTTAGTTGTGTTAAAAAGTCTCGTTATAGTATATAGAATTATATTAGATTTTATTACTTTTTCTTGCTCATTAAATCCTTTTAAATCTAATATAATGTATTCCTTGTTTGGAGGATTTTTTATATTCTGCTCATTTATTTGCTCAGATAATACACCTTTCTCTATTTGATGCAAGTCTATATTTTCTTCTAAAACAATTTTTTCATATACCTTTTCAACTTGTTTTTGTATATATGCTTCTTGCTCTGTTACAAGATTAGAAAGTCTGTCCATTGTTTCGATAATATTAGGATTAAATTCTTGCTCTATATATGGAATAACAATATTTCTAATCTTATTTCTGGTATAGATATTTTCAAAGTTGGTTTTATCTATTCTTGGTTCTATATTATTCTCTTTACAATATTCTTCAATTTCTTTTCTTTCACATTCTATAAGTGGTCTAATATACCTTTGTCTGATTGGTTCTATGCCCTTTAGTCCTTGTATTCCGCAACCACGCAGTTCATTCATAATGATTGTTTCTACTTTATCATTTTTATTATGTGCAATCGCAATCTTATTTCCCTTTGTTTTTTGTAGTACTTCATCAAAAAACGCATATCTTGCATTTCTTCCAGCTTCTTCTGTACTGATTTTATTAGTATTGGCTATTTTTTGAACATCTATACTTTTTCCATAAAATTGTATATCATTTTTCATACAATAATTTTTGACATATTCTTCATCTGTTTTTGCTTCTTCTCTTATCATATGATTGACATGAGCAACAACAAAATCAAATGTTGCCAAAGGGGACGTGCCATTTTGGCAACCTTCTTCCTGTTTTAATGAAAACATTCCTCTTTCGCTACTTTGTTTTTGTATTTTTGACAAAATATCTAACAGACACATAGAATCTGGCCCACCAGATACACCGACAACCAATTTGTCTCCTGGTTTTATTAATTCATATTTTTGTATTGTTCTTATAACTTTTATATAGCAGTCTTCTTTTATTCTTGTTCCCATACTTTCTCCTTCAAAATCAGTCCCTTTATTAACTTTTTTTATATAATAATTGTATTTTTAACCTTCTTCTGCATGAAAATATGATTTATTTTACTATACTTTAGTTGAATTATCAAGGATTTTATATGAATTTTGCGTGAACTTGAAGATACATTAAAAATGAATATTTCAAAATTATTTGACATATACTAAAATTGATGCTATACTAATAGTAGCTTAAGCAAATCGTAAGATGTCATGAAGATTTGCACCGAGATATGTTCGTCGCATATCTCTTTTTTGTTAACTAATATACAAGAACAATAGCGGGCTTTTTTTAACATTTTTCTGTTCATAACATTTCGAAGCCCGCGTCATTGTTCGGCGCTAAATTTTACGTTAGTAAAATTTGTGTGCAATCGTTAGAGCGAAGCGAAGTTCTTGTATAGGAAAAATCGAATTTTTCCTATACAAGAAAAAGGCGGTCGTCGTCCGCCTCCAAAGATTATTCTTTGTTTTCATCTGCCTTTTGACTTTCATTGCTGTTATTACTCAAAAGTAATAATACAATTAATCGCCAAATTAGCTCGTAAGATGTCATAGAAAAGTGCACCTCCCTTCTACAGGGATTATCCTTATGTAAGGACTTTTCTATTATACTTTAATTTCCATTATTTTACAATATATAAAAAAACATTTTATAGTATTAATCATCAAATCTTGTTTCTGGATTAACAAATTTCGTGTAACTTCCTAACCATAATAAATCCACTGTTCCTAGTGAACCTCCTCTGTGTTTTGCTATAATAACTTCTGCTATATTTTTTTTCTCACTATCTGGGTTATAATAGTCATCTCTATATAAGAACATAACAATATCAGCATCTTGCTCGATTGCTCCAGATTCTCTTAAGTCTGACAACATTGGTCTATGGTCTGGTCTTTGCTCTACTGCTCTTGATAATTGTGATAATGCAATGACTGGTACATTTAATTCTTTAGCTAATATTTTTAATGATCTACTAATTTCTGATATTTCTTGTTCACGACTTCCATTTCTTTTATTGCTACCTTGTACTAATTGCAAATAATCAATAAGCACCATTCCAATATGTTTTTCTATCTTTAATTTTCTACATTTTGCTCTAATCTCAGCTACTGATATTCCTGGTGTATCGTCTATATAAATTTCTGCATCTGATAATGGTCCTATACTTCCTGCTAACTTTGCCCAGTCATCTTCTTCTAATTTTCCTGTTCTGACTTTATTACTATCTACCATAGCTTCACTACATAAGATTCTGTTTACCATTTGTTCTTTTGACATCTCCAAACTAAAGATGACTACTGGTACATTAGCACGCACTGCTGCATTTGTTGCTATATTTAAGGCAAAAGCAGATTTACCCATTGCTGGTCTTGCAGCAATTAATACCAAATCTGATCCATGAAATCCTGCTGTTTTATAGTCTAATTCTATAAATCCAGATGGTACACCAGTAATATGTTGTTTTCTATTATATAATTCTTCTAATTGCGTAAAACTTTCTACTAATATATCTTTTATTGGTGCATAACTTTTTTTATCATTATTTTGCATAATATTAAAAATCTTTTTTTCTGCGCCTTCCATAATATCTGATACATCTTCTGTTGGATCATATCCTAGCTCAATAATTTCATTCGCGGTTTTAATTAAATTTCGTAAAGTTGATTTTTCTTCCACAATTTTTATATATTTCATAGCATTTGCTGTTGTTGGAACCTTATCTGGCAAACTTGCTAAATACTTTACTCCACCTACTTGCTCAATTTTTCCTAAAGATTCTAATTCAGCTTTTACCGTAATGATATCAATTGGCTCTGCTCGATTATATAAGTTCATAATTGCTTCATAAATTGCTCTATTATCTGTTCTATAAAAATCCTCTTCTTTTAAAACTTCTATAGCAGATATAACCGCATCGTTATCTGTTAACATACTTCCCAAAACAGCTTGCTCAGCTTCTACATCATGTGGTGGTACTTTTCCTAATTCCATTTTTCTAGCCTCCGCTACTTCATTTTTATTGTATAGAAAAAATCTACTTATATCTTGACATATATAGATTTTTTGTATACAACAGTTTTAAGTTTCTTATCTATGTTTCTATTTATTTCTAAATACTTTTTTTATTCTGAAATAACATCAATTCTTAGTTTTCCCACTACACCCTCGAATAATTTTATTTCAATATTGTGAACACCAAGTGTTTTAATGGTTTCTTTTAAGTCAACTTTTTTCTTATCTACTTCAATACTATATTGTTTTGATAATTCTTGTGCAATATCTTTACTAGATACGCCTCCAAATATCTTTCCATTTTCTCCTGCTTTTACTTTGATTTTTAATAATATTTTTGATAATTTATCTGCTGTTTTCATTGCTTCTTCTTTTTCTTGATTCTTTTGGAATTTTGCAGAATCTTGTTTTGCTTTTAATTTTGCCATATTCTCTTTATTTGCCTCAACTGCTAAATTTTTAGGGAATAAGAAATTTCTTGCATAACCATCTGATGCATTAATGACTTCATCTTTCTTTCCTACACCTTTTATATCTGCTTTTAAAATTACTTTCATGCTCATTCCTCCTTTACCCTCTCTTATTTTCTCTGTATGCTATATTCTACATCATTTTTTTCTTTTTTTCAACTAAAATTTTTGAAATTGTCCTTTTGGGGACGTTTCTGTTTGGGACATTTTAGGTTGAAGGATTCGAAACAGGACAAATCTCGCTTCGTGAGAACTTTTCTCTACTTTTCTAATTTAACTATATATATTTAAGTTCTCGAAGAAGCGTAAAGATTTGTCGACGCGAAAAATTGCATAGCAATTTTTCTGTGCAACTTTGTTTTTTTGTTGAATAGGAAAAACTCGATTTTTCTATTCAATAAAAAAAGAGACGCCCTGTTTGGAAAAATGTCCCAAACAGAAACGTCCCCAAAAGGACATATTTATTTTATTTTTTCTACTTTGATGTTGTCATTTACAGCTACAACTGTGTAGGCATTCATCTTTTCAATATTTTTTATTTCTTCAGCACTTAAATATCTTTCGATTTGTTCTTTTGCTTCTTTTTGCTTTTCTTCTACCTTATTTTCCTCACTCTTTTTTAAATATTTGAATTCTACCATGATTGCTTGATATCCCTTGCTTTTATCCCTTGGTATTAATACAATATCTGGATATTCTCTTTCGACTTCTAATTCTGATTTTACTGTATATATTTTTAAATTCATGGCTATACAATAAAATATTAATTTCACATATTTCTCATCAAATCTTTGATAATCTCTGTTTGATAGATTTTTTAAATATCTTTGTAGTATCTCTACAATTTTATCTATTCGTCCTTCTAATGCTGTTTCCTGCAATATCTCATTATATTCTCTATTTTCTATTTTCATATCTGTTTCTTCACTTAAAATTTTCATAAAGTATTCTGAATATATTTCTCTCATCACTTTATTGGGTATAATTAGCTCTGCTTTTCCTAGTTTTTCTTCTGAAATCGTTAAATATCCTAAGTAATATAACATCGATACTAGTTCTGTTTCTCCAAATTCCATTGCTGGATTAAACTTTTCTACAATATCTGCTAATATTCCTTCTCCTGATACTGTCTTTTCTATAATTTCTTCTCTATTTTCTCCTTTGCATAAATCTAGCATCTTTCCTATT
>CAWVJG010000069.1:0-13265 GCA_963929465.1 Bacillota bacterium | reverse complement strand
TTCATCTTCTATAAAATCATGTAACCATCCTATCCAATTTGAATATGGACTACTAAATGAGCCATGTATTATAAAATAATTTTCCATATGCTTACCTCTCTTCCAATTTATAATTTACACTTAATATGTTTTCTTTCTCATCCACTTGTATCTGCATTTTAAAATTAAATTTTTCATCAGTTAAACCTTTAATAAAAAATCTATCTAAAATCATTATATTAGATAATATTTTTTCTTTTTTCAATAATTCATTAATTTCTATCCATTCTGATGTATTTTCTTCAAAGTCTTGTGGTTTTCCTTCACATTCATTACATATAAATACTTCAAAATCAAATATTCTATTTGGATATTCAATTATCATTTTTCCTTTATATTTTAAGTTTTTTATTTTAAGTCCTGTTTCCTCTTTCATTTCTCTTATAGCTGTCTGTTCTGAAGTTTCTCCTTCTTCAATTTTTCCACCTGGTATTTCATAATACCCTGCTTTTTTATTTTCTTCTTTATATTTTGTCACTACTACTTTATTATCTTTTACTAAATAGCACCTAACTGCTTTTCTTATAGGTTTATCCATTTAAAACTTCTCTCCAATCTGATTTTACAATATCTTTTATTTTAAAATCATTCTTTCTCATATACTCTTTTACTTTTATATATCCATAAACATATCCTGTCCTTACTGGCATATCAGGTATTTTCGTTTTTGCAAACATATAGAAAAAATCATACATCATATTATTTTTATTTAATTCTGGTTCAACAACCTTATCTATAACTTCTAGATTATTTTCTACCCATTCAACTGTAGTATTAGGCACTATTGTATAATAACTTTTTTGCTTATTAGGTACTACTTCTTCTGAAAAATTACATGCTATTCCTTCAGTAATAAATCTTTCTCCAATACACTTTTCAAATATATCATGTTTTATTTCTTTTTCTCTAATCCAATGTGTATATTCATGAGCCAGCAACATTTTAATATTTTCCTCTATTCCTAGTGTTGATTCTAATAATATAACAGTAACATCTTTATTCTGATACTTTGTAGAATATATTGTAGTCGTATTCATTCCTATAATGATATATATTTTCTTATCAATGTTTCTATAATCTAATATATTTCCCAGTTCATTTACTGTATTCTCAAAAACTATATCTAAATTAATATTATGTAAATGCGTTATTGTATCTAACAATACTTTCTGATATTCTACACTATCTATAATTTCTTCTATTTTTTCTTGCTCCATTTTCTTGGGTTCAAAGTAAATGTCTTTCAAAATATCATAATTATTATGTATATAATTTATTATTGATGTTTTTATTTCTTCCGTACTTTTATAGTGTTCAAAGAAGTCATTACATAAAAAATAATAATCCACTCTTATTATATCCCCCTAAAATTGATTTGGCAATTGGTCTATGCTAATTCCATCTCCTACATTATCCCAATCTATTTTTATATTTTCAAATTTCTCATTTTTGAAATCATTTAACCTTTTATAATCATTTTCTTCCATTTCAAAATCTAAAGATTTTATATTTTCATCTATTCTATAACAGTTTGTACTCTTAATTAAAACATTAATTTTCTTTTCTTTCATTATCCAATTTAATATAATTTGATTTTGAGTTTTATTGTATTTTTGTGATAATTCTACTAATAATTCATAATTTTTTAATTGCGTTCGATTTCTTCTTAAAGGTTGATATGCAACAAATTCAATATCATTTTTCTTGCAATAATCCAATATTCCAATACTTTCATTCATTTTACATTCTAAATTATAAACACCTTCAAAGAAATCCAATTTAACACTTGTATTTATTTCTTTTAATTGTTCTAATGAGCAATTACTGATTCCTAAATATCTTGTTTTACCTATTTCTTGTAGTCTCTTCATTTCAAAATAAGTATCTAATAGGGGAAGTTTTGTAAATTTAGGTGAATGTAATTGTAAATTATCTACATAGTTTAAATTTAATATATTCAAATACTCATTTAATTGTTTTTCAATATCAGATTTTTCATTTACTGTTGGCTCTATATTAACACTTATAAATAAATTTTCTCTACCACACTTTTCAATAAAACTTTTTAATGATTTTACAATGTTACCATCTTCATATAACATATACAAAGATAAATAATTTTGTCCTAATTTATATGAATGAAATAAAGCTTCTATATCTTTGCTATCTTGATAATTAATTTTCCATGTACCTATTCCTATTGGAAATATCTTCTTTTTATCAATTATAAAATCTTTTACATTTTCCATTTGATAACCCCTTATATAATTTTCTGTATTACGAATTTTTCACACTACCACTTTGGCAATTCAGAATCTAACTCTTTGAATCCTTTTTTTACAGTTTCAATATTCATAGTTGATAATCCCATCTTATTCATTTGTTCTATTTGTTGAATTAATATGTCTAATATTTCATCAGCCTTTTTTCCATCTAAACGTCTTTCTAATGTATAAGGAATCAGCATTTCTCCTAACATTTCAAATAGATCTTCACCAAAAAACATATTAGAATTAAATTCTTTTTCTAATTTTTTATAACCTTTGGTATTTTTTAAATATTCTAATGTAGAGTATTTTATATATTCTTCTTTAGTATAATCTTTAATTTTTTTATTCTCCTTTATAATTTTTTTTGCTGATTCTTCATCTATCAAATTATTATAAATAAATTGCAAACTTCCAGTTGATGTTTCTATTTTTATGTTTGCTATTCCAAAAAATGAACAAAACATTAATAAATATTTGGCTAACTGTTCTTTCGTAACACCTTCATAAAATTTTTCTAAAATGTGATAAATTTTTCTTGTTTTGATTGCTCCATATACTTGACATATTCCAGAAATGATATCCATTTTTTCGTTTATATCTTTGTTTTTTTCCATTATATGTTCATCCTTTATATATTCTTTCATTTTTTTAATATAAGGAATTGAAATGACTAATTTATTATTTTTACATTCCATAAAAGCCATTCCAGATAGCTTTAATAAAAAGTATCTATGTATATCCATTAATTCTTGCATATTACTATTATCTAAATTTATTTCTATGAAACCATTTGCTGGGAATTTTCTGATGCATTCCATTACATATTTAGGCATGTATTTCATATTTTCTTTTAATATTGTGTCATAATTTTCTAATATATATTTTTTCATATCTTCTTGATTTAGTTTTGTTTTTTCTTCTGTATTCATAATAATTTGTGGGAATAAAAATCTCATTTGCTCCTCAGCATTTGTATCTAAAATATATTCTTCAAAAGTTTTATTCTTTTTTACTTTATCTTTTGACATTTCTTTTATATCTTCAATCACTTTTTCTCTTTCTTCCTCTAAAAAATCATCATATTCTTCCATATCCTCTTCATCATAATACCTTTCTTCTTTTAGATCTAAAAGTGATTCATAATATTCAGCCAATTCATCATTTCCAATTTTTTCATAATATTCTATTACTTCTTCGTATATGTCCTCATTTGGCACAAATGTCCCATTATTTTCTGCTTCATCAAGAATGTTTGCTATTTTTTCCATATCAGGTTTTGATTTTTCAAGTTCCCAATCACATTTTACTTCATAACCTTCTCCTACTTCTGGATTTGCTTTAATCCATTGATTAATTTGCTTTTCTGCTTCTTTTTTGTTTCCTATCATATATGTGTCTCTTATAATGATTAATTCAAATTCTTGTTTTGTATCTTTATCTATATGAAACTGTTCTAATGTTTCTGTTAACATTTTTATCTCTGGTTCTAAATATATTTCATCCATTTGACCACAATAATCTATAAGATTAGAATAGCTTTCAATGAAATCTTCTAATCCCCATTGAAAAATACGGTATTTTTCATCAAATTTTTTAGCGTTTCTTATATTTTCTTCTTTGCAAATTTTTAATACTTCTTGCCATATTTCTTCATATTTCTCTATTATTTTTCTATCTAGTGGAGTAGGTGGTTTTGTTTCAATATCTTCAATGGCTAATTGTTTCATTTTATTTAGTTCTCTTATTTTTTCTTTTAAATTTTCTGTTTTTGGGTTCATATGAGTCCTCCTTATATTTTTACTAATTTTAATAACATAATTTAATACTTAATTATAATTATAGATTTTCAACAAAATCAATCAAGCTTTGGATATTTTCTTCTTCATAAGCCACTCTTCTATTTTTCTTCAAGCAATTACAAATTTCTAATAATTCCTTACTACTTATGTTTTTTAATTTATGAATTCTAGTTTCATTTACTTGCATACTTGATATATTTCTTAAATATGTTTTTACATCAAAACCTATAAATTCTAAACTTTCTCCATATCTTTGTTTTAACTTATCTGCTATTTGAATTCCTTCTGGGTCTAAATCACCTGAATAATATAATATATATCCTGCATGTACAAGTAAATCTAAAAGTATGATACCAGCTAATTTTACTTGACCATAAGTACAAACTAGTGGAAAATCTTTTCTTTTACATTTTTCTACTATTTCCATGAATACTGCTGGATTTTCTGTTACTAATACTCTGTTATTTTTGTTTTTTTGATTTATATAAGAAATATTAGACAAATTGTATATTGTTAGATATATGGGTTCATTATATTCTTTAAATCCCTTTAATCCCTTGTGTTCTAAACAGCCATCTTTTACGAACCCTTCAATATTCCTGCATAAAACCATATTTGAAACGTCATCTACTAACAAGTGATTTTTATAATATAATTCTGATAAATCTTCACTTCTTTTTGGTACTGGGATATTATGAATATAGCTTAATAACATGATAAATATTTTTCCACATAAATTTTTCTTATCATATCCATGTGGACTATTTATTGTATTACTGGCAAATACAGGTATCCTTACATTTTCCTTTGGTAAATGATTTATACCTGTACAAGCATCTCTCAATGCTTTTTCTAATGAATCCTTATCTTTATTATAATACTTTTTTAAATTGTAATAGATATGATTTTTATGTTCTATGATTTCTTTTAAATATTTGTATACATATTTTTCTTTATTTTGCTCTAAGATTTTTTCAAAAAATTCTTCTAATTCTTCTTGATATTTTTTCTTGCTATCTTTATTGGTAATAATTTCTTCTTTAAAATAAGTATTGATAATATCTTTTAAATCTACTCCAGAAAATCTCGTATTTTGTAATTGATTTTGTAATTTCATTATATTGATTGTTATTGTTTTATTCTTTGAATAGTCTTTTTTCATTAATCCTGACAATGCTTGTCTTTCTTCTTTTGTTGGATTTATAATAAATACATTTCCCTTCATTTCTCCATAAGATACATATTTATTTTTGATTCCTTTTAGTAATCGTAAATATCCATTATTGTTTTTAAAATATTCAATCACTTCTTCTAAAACTTCCATTTTAACTTACATTCCTCTCTTAAGACATAAGCATTTAGTTGGAAAAGAATTAAATTTTGGCAAGGAAAACAAGTTTGAAATTTATGAGACGTACTCATTGTACGTTAATGCTAAGGCTGTTAAAGCTTTGCTTGTTACAGCCTTAGTAAGCTTTAGCTTTAAATTTCAAATGAAGTTTGACGTAGCCAAAATTGTAATTATTTTTCAACTAAAAGTTCACGCTTTTTGCCATTCCAGTGATACCTCATAACAGAAACCACTTTTCTATTCACATCACTTATCAGTTCACAAATTGACAAACTTGGAACAGTATCATATTCTCCCCAAAGGACTTGTGAATTGATAATATATTCAAGATCTAATTCTGTTAAAATTCTAAACATGTCTCTAATGTTATTATCATCAACTCCAGCAAATGCTTCATCTAATGATATAATTCTTAAACAATCCTTTCTTGCACTTTGATATCTTGCACATACTGATGCAAATAGTGGAATGTACATTGCCATTGCTTTTTCTCCACCACTTAATTTGTAAAATGCATTGTTTGTTAATTCTTTTGATTGCTCTCCTGATTTTTTATACATAAATTGGAACTCAAACCATTTTCTATAATCTAAAGTTTCTTTTATAATATTGTAAAATGGTACAATTGCCCCTTTTTCTGTAAATTCTTTTTCTGCTTTTGCAAATTTCGTTCTAAAGTGTGTTGCAACTTTTTTGATGTCTGATTGTCTTAATAATCCCATATCTGAATTTAATATATCTACAATTTCCTTAGTGTCTATTTCATTTTCGTCTATTGCAAGTTTTGGTTTCCAATTTAAACTAAAGGATAATCCACTAGATGTATTAAGACTCCTCATTAATTTGTTCATAGAATCTACCCATGCCTTTGCTGAGTAAATTCTTTCCCTTATTTTTCTACCTACTGCGCCTATTAAAATTTCTTCAAATAAATGTCTGTCTTCATCATCCACTAAGTTTTTTGTTTCCTCAATTGTTTCTTCAATATATTCTTTTAAATTATTTAAGTTGATTCTTCTTCCATTTACAAAGCATGTTATATCACTTCTAGTTCTTGTCTTTTCAATTTCTTTGATTTCTTCTTCTTCATCTTCTAATTCTTTTATAAATATTCTTCCTATTTCTAGGTTATAATCTAAAAGTTTCTCACTATTTTCTCTATATTTTTCAATTAAAGTCTCAAAATAGCTTGATATATCCTTAGATTCTTTATCAAAATATGCATAATCATCTAAAATCTTTCTTGTAATTTTATTTATCTCTTCATATTCTTCAATTACATATTTTAAGTCTAATTCTTGTTTTAATATTTCTTTTGCAATTTCTGTTTGTTTTTGCAAACTATTTAATTTGCTATTTATTGTTAATTCATTTTCTTCTAATTTTTGAATTTCTGCTCCTTCTCTTCCAATATCTTCTGATAGTTTGTCACGCTCTTTTGGTAATTTATCTAGTTTTTCTAGGCACTCTTCCATTTGTTTTTCTAAGTCTGATACTTCTGCCATTTGTTTTATTGTTTCGATTTTTCCTTTTAATGTTTTGATTTTTACCGTAATTTTTCCTTTTTGATATAATACATCGTCTAAATCATACCTTAGATTTTCTAGTGTTTCTTGAACAACTAATATTTTTTCATATTCATTTATATAATTATTATGATATTTTTCCATGTCATAGATGAAATCTTTTAATTCATTTGCTCTTTCTAAATTTTCTGTATATGCTTCTAATGTTAAGGCAAATGGCAATTTTGCAGTTCTTACCTTTACTTCTTCTTTAGCTTGCTTTAATTTTTCAAATTTTTCTGCCAATACATCTTCTAGTTTTGTTATATTTTGTTTTATAGCTTCCAATTTGTTTATATTGATTCTTAAGTTGTTATATGCGTTTTCAAGCTCTTCTTTTTTAGGAAATTTGTTATATTCTTCTTTTATTTTTTCTATTTTTTCATCTATTTGTTCTATTTCTTTTTCTAAACTATCTTTTTCTATTTGTAAATTTAATTTTTCTTCTTCTAGCTTTTGTATTTGTTTTTGTTTAAATTCCTTTCTTGCTTCAGTCCCAATAAATTTTGCTTTTTCATCTTTATCTGCAATACCTTGTAATATTCCTATCTTATATTCACCTTTTTCATTTACGTAAGTATTGGCAGTTTTATCTTCTATCATGATACTTTTTAAGACATTATATACAGTTTCTTCTTTGATATTAGAATCTTGCGATAATTTTACATTTAATAAATGTGATAAATCATGTTTAAATTCTAGTGGATTTTCATATAAATATTTATCCACAAAGTCAATATCTATTTGTTTTATTTTTTCTCTATATTCTTTTGGTATGATTAATGCATTTAAAATTCCCATGTCTAAAAGAGCTGATTCTATTTTATTTTTTATTTGCTCGTCTAAATCAGGTTTAAAATCTATTGCATTATATAGCTCAACATATGGTATATTTTTTTCTTTTAACTTTTTTCTATTTTCTTTGACTTTTTCAGTAATAATTGGCTCTGGCTCTTTTTTGCTTTTCCATTCTTCTATTTGTTCTTCTAATTCTTGTATTTGTTTTTTGAAATTATCTTTTTGAACTAATTTTGATGCTTTTTCATTAAGCAATTCTTGTGTTTTATTATTATATGGCACATTTAAGGCAAGCACTATATCCCCATATTCTGCTCCTTCTCCATAATTGTTTACTTTTTGAGATATATGACTCATTTCTTCTTGATTTAATTTCAAAAGAGAATTTTCTCTTTCCCATGTATACATGTCTTCTATAAAATTTTCTTTATTTGCCTGTAATTCATTTCTTGCTTTATTTGTAACTTCATCTTGTTTTGCTTTTTCTCTTTTTTCTCTATCTAAATTTTCTAATGCAATTTCATATTCATTTGACATTGTTTTTTCAGTTTCTAATGCCTTTTTTCCTTCGTCTATTTTTGTTATATATCTTTTTATATCTTCTTTAAAATGTCTGTAATCATATTTTTCTTGTAATTTTATTTCATCCATTTTAAAGAAATATTCATCATAATCTATTTTTCTTGCTATTTGCTCCATTTGGTTATTTACATCTTGGAAATTCGTTTTTTCCTGTTCAATTTTCTCTTTTGATAGTTTTTCATCTTCTTCTTTTTTTCTAATTAATATTTTTTTATCTTCTTCTAAATTTTCCTTTGTTTTTAAATCTTCTTCTATTTCTTTTACCTGTTTTTCCATTTCGATTTGTTCTTCTTTTTGCTTCCATATTTCATTCGCTCTTAGTTCTTTTTCTTTATATTTGCATATTTCATACTCATTTTCTACTTGCACTTTTTTAGCTTTCATTTCTTCAAATGCTTTTTTATTAGATGCCATTTTTTCCATAATTTCTGATGCTTCTTTTTGTGTTTTTATATACCTTTTTTGTTTCTCATCATATTTTTTTGCTTTATTATATAAAATACATTTATTATAATTATCATATGGTGTTATGATTTGTTTTAGTGCTTTTTCACTAATTTGTAGATTTTCTAATTGTTCTTTCGTTTTATTCATGTTTTCTATTGATTCTGAAACTGCTTTTAAATCTTCATCTGATAATCCTCTTAAACTGTTTGACATGATTTCTGTTATAATTGAAGGTTTAAACCCATCTTTTGAAAGTTTTGGTGTCCTTATTTCTATTAATAACTTGATAAACTCTTGATATTCTGAAAGTGATTCAAATCCAAATATATTGTTATTTACCAGTGTTGCATATTCTGCTGTTGTATCAACAACTTGTCCACCTTCTCCTATCCTATTTTTTAATTCTTGTTTGGTTAGTGGAATTTTGTTTCCTATATCTTTATATAAATAAAAATCTTTTCCGATTCTTCTCCCATCATTTATGATAAATCCCCAGAATGTTACACCTTGGTTTTTCTTTGCTCTCAATCCCATACCGATTGTTAAATAATTTTTCGTTTCTTTTTTGCAAAATTCCATGTATAGATAACTTGTGTTTTCTTCTTTAATATCATCTCCATAGCCTAAAATATAGTCTTCAATTTTCCTTGCTCTTGTGTTAAATGGATCTAGTCTTTCTGGTGATTTATTCCCATCTAATAAAAGAGGAATAAAGCTCTGCATAGTAACACTTTTACCTGAGCCATTTGTTCCTCTTAAAATAAGCCTTCCATCTGCAAATTCAAATTCCTCTTCATCATACCACCAATAATTTAGTAATCCTATCTTTTTGATTTCCCATCTATTTTCTCTGTTTTCTAATCCCATTGCAATTTCCTTTCTAAAATTATTAATATTTTATTTTTATAACTTACAATCAAATAATTAATTTGTAGAATGTTGATTATATAAATATTTTTCAAAAATTCGAATGCGACTGGAATAGTTTAACAAATTCTTAAGATAAAGCCAATTTATATATCAACATTCTTATCTATAAGCCGGTACTATAAATTAAAATCTTTTGGATATTTACCAATAATTTTTGAAATAATCGGCATAATTATATATTCTTTCGTATCTTTATTTTCTCTAATCATATCAAACTGTTTCATATAATCCACTATATCCAAAGTCAATTTATCTTCTTCCATCTCTCTATACTCTTTACTAAAACCTTTTGAAAATCTTGTCTTAACTTCTCTAACTAATTTAGTCAATTGAATTTCTGATATTATTACTAAATCATTTATATTTTTTTGATATTCATTTGAATTTATTTTTTCTTTTATCACTCTATTTACAAATAAAATCACATCAGAAATTCCATTATTTGTTGGAAATGTATGTTTAAAATTTTTATTTTCTACTAACAAAATATATGCACCATTTTTATGTACTTCTAATGTTGATTCTAACATTTTGTCAACATCTTGATTTATTGCATTTCTATAATTTCTTATATAATTGTAATCTTGATCATTTTCATTTTCTTTATATACTACATTTTCTGTAAATAATCTTCTATATACTCTTTGTCTTCTTTCTTTTCCCTTATCTTGTTCTAGACCTAGTTGTTCTTTTTCATAAATATCTGTATACAAATTACAGTCTGTTATATTACTTGAAAAGTTACGCATAAAATATTTTGAAATTCCTGTTACTTCATATAAGACATCATTTTCTATATTTTCTGCAAATTTATTTTCATCTCCATCATATAGCTTTATAAATCCCATTTCTTTAATAAATTTTAAGACTTTCACCATAGATTTTCTTTGAGAATAAATTGTAAAATCTATTTTTATATCATTTATATCTACTTCTGCAACAAGATTTTGTATATAATCGATTAATCCAGATAAAATAAATTGTTCTCCTCTAGTTCTTTCTTCTAAATAGATTAGAATTAGGCACAAAAACACATATTCTAATTTTGTATCAAATTCTTGAATTCCCATAAACTCTTGTGGTTTTCCTGGTATTTTTTCCATTTTTATCAAATATGGATTTACGATTAATTTATATCCTAATTTGTTTTTTATAAAATCTTGAATTTCATCTGTTAAATCTTGTTTTACCAAATTATAACTTTCTTGATTCATGTCTTTTACAAACCAATAGTTTTCTAATAATTTTTCAAATGTTGTCAAATTTTTATCTCCTTTTTATTTTCTATTCTCTAATTTATTTAAAGTTAAAATTCTTTATTATATTTGTTTTTATATTATCAATATATAATTTCAGGTCTTATTTTCTATAAATTCTAATTCAAAAGCTGGCATTTCTAAGTTTCCATCTTCACATTTTAATGTACATCTTTCCTTATTTTGAGGATATTTTAACTTTATTTTTCTTCCATCTTCTATTACGATTTCATGATTTTGCATTTGTCCTGCCTTACTTATCCATTTTAATAGTGTTTTTCTAAAATTGCTTTTTATCTCTGGTAATGATTTTATATTTATTTTTCCGTCTTTTATATATTTTTCTAGCTCTTTTCTTTCTTCTTCTAATTGCTTAAAATATTTTTCTATTTGTTCTTGTTTTTCTTGTGTTTTATCAACAATTGCAACTTTACTCTGTTTTTCTTTGTATTCTCTTATTCGTGGTTTTACTTCATATTCATTCGAAGCTTCTTCTAACAAACTACTATTGATACTATCTGTTTCTCTTACATAATTTCCCTTCATATGTCTAGTGTTAAACATTCCAAAAACGAGACTTGATAATTTATGTGCTTCTTCAATATTTTCTACTTTTGCAAACATTTCACATATCTTTTTATATTCTGCTTTTTTACTACTTACATTTCCTTTAGCCTCTGCTATTTGATTTGCAACTCTTGTTATTTTTCTTATGATTTCTGTTGTTTTTTCATTTGTTTTTTCTACTTCACTTACTCTTAGATTTGTACCTATAAACCATTTTTTTATGTTTTCCCACTTATCCTTGTTTCTATCTTTTAGTTCTTGTTCATCAATTTCTTCATCTAATTTATCTATTCTAACTCTCTTTTTTTGTCCTAAATATACCTTTTCTAAAAATCTTTTTTGCGTATCTTCATTTAAAGTTTTTAATTTTTCTTCTATCGCATAGGAATTGTCTTGTAAAAGTTTTATAAATTCTCTTAAATACCTCACTAAATCATTTTTATAGATGATAAATTGTTTTGATTTTGCCACTTCTTCTAATTTGACATTATAAAAAGTTTTAATATAATCTTGATAGTCTTGATTTAATCTTTTAAAATCATTATTTAGATTGTCCCATAAACTAATGACATCTGACTCATCTTTAAAACTCGTTTTTTCAATACTTTGTATCTCTTCTTTTATTCTTTCAATTAGTTTTGGTTCTAATGATGCTCCTTCTATATGTAGATTTTCTAGCCTAATTACTAATCTTTCTATTTCTACTGCATATTCTGTTAATTGATATCTAAATTTTCTATGTTTGAATTCTTCTACTGTTGTTACATTATTCGTATCTTGCAATGCTGTTAGATTTCCCCAATTTACTAATGCTGTTAAATCATTTTCACACATTTCTATTGTGTAATTTTCAAAGTTTGGTTTGTCTTTTAAATAATTCCAAACATCTTCTTTATATAGCATATAGTTTATTTTTTCGTATTCTTCATAAAAATATCTTAGTATTGGCCTATATCTTTTTGTGTTTTCTGTTGTTAAATATGATGTTTCTGTTATTTGTTTTGATAGTGTTTCATTTATTTCCATATTTCCTAGTAAATGTCAGCTTCAAAGCTAACATATTTTCCTTTCTAAAAAAAATAAAGAGTAGTCCTTTTGTTTACTACTCTTCTGTGCATTTCTATTGTATCATATATTTCCAGAATTTTCTACATCTTTCGCGAAATTGTTGGATTTATTTTTATTATATTTTCAAGTCAAATTTTTTAATTTTTTTGACCCAAAATAATTTATAGGACGAATTTTTTGATTTTTTCGTAATATAAAAATCTATATTACGAATTTTTTGATTTTTTCGTAATACAAAAATCTATATTACGAATTTTTTGATTTTTTCGTAATATAGATTCTATCTTTTAAATTTCTATTTCAAAAATAAATCTATATATTTTTGAAATGCAAAAACTTGATTTCTACTATATCCAGTTGTTTCTATCAATATTTGTTTTTCTTGAAATGCATTTATTACTCCTACTAGTGTTGTAAATTTTATTCCTGTTTTTTCAATTATTTTCTTTCTTGAAACAATTGGTTCATCATACAATACATCTAATACTTTTTTAGCATTTTCTGGTTTTACTGGTAAATCCATTATAACCTTATCCATTTCCATTGTAAGCTCAACTACATTTCTAAATTTTTCTTTTGCTGTTTTTGAGGTT
>CAWVJG010000068.1:0-7840 GCA_963929465.1 Bacillota bacterium | reverse complement strand
TTAAAATAAGAAGTTAAACCAATTTTCCAAAAAATATCATCAATATTTTTTT
Organism: Bacillota bacterium; assembly: GCA_963929465.1. GTDB lineage: Bacteria > Bacillota > Clostridia > TANB77 > CAG-508 > CAG-269. The sequence goes on along the minus strand of CAWVJG010000068.1, from coordinate 7,788 downwards.
CAATATCTAAAGTATCTTTTAAACTATCTGTAATTAGATTAACGGCATCTAATATAGAAAAATTAGTTTGTTTCTTGCAGAAAAGACAGTGATGTTCTTCTTTTTGATTAATAATATTGGCTATGTGTTTAGAATCGATTACCAGAATAATGATATTTCCTTTATCTACTCGATTAATTGCATTCTTCAGTATGTTTACACAAAAGGAAACTGAAGTAATTGAGTCCAATACTATTAAATTTTCTCTTGGTTTGATTTGATAAATAAAATTATTTAATTTATCAATGGGTACATTTACTATTTCGATTTTTGATTCATTTTCTAATGCAATATTTGATAAGCTGTTAAATAAAATATCATTATTGTTGGCAATTATTACTTTGATGCTCATAATAATTTCCTCCTAATAATGTATTTGACATTATTTTACTATAAATTACCAAATAATACAAGTAATTACAGGTGGGGAGTATATTATACTTTTTCGACAAAATATTCCGATTTTTTCTGATTTGTTCCGATTTTTTACGATTTTATGACAACTTATCAAAATCATTATATGATTTTGACTAGGACAAGAGTCTGTAAGATTGAGGAAAGTATATTAACACACAACAGATGATAATCAATAAGATTCAAAAGATAGTGTGAGAATAATATGCAAATTAATTCTTATAGACTCTTTTGTGTTAGGGGGATTTAATATGGTTGATATTTAATTTTATATGTTTTTAAAGAAATAATCTAATAGTTAGTAACTTTCTTTAAATTTTTCAGGCTTATGTCCAATTTGAAAAGATTGGAGAAATGAAAATGAAAGATTATATAGAGAGATCTAATTATGAAGAATTATTTTTACAAAATGAATTTAAAGATGATATAGTTTTTGCAAGATTTATAAATTATATGCAAATGGCTTTATATCACAAAAAAATTAATTATAACAAACATCAACAATTCTTATTGAAACAAGAACAAGAATTAAATTATAAGGGATGGTCTGTGCTATCTGATGAAGATATCGCAGATCATTCTTTTTTTGAATTAAGTAATGATTATAAAGAATTAGAGATTGCAATAAGTAAACTTACTGATAAACAAAGATATGTAATTGTCAATCATTATTATAAAAATCAGCCACTTGGTAAAATTGCCAAGCAATTAAAGATGAATAAAAATGCGGTATATCAGTTAAAAGTTAGAGCACTTTTAAGTTTAAAAAGATTTATGGAGGATTGATAGATATGAATATTACTAAATTTTATAAACTATTACTTAAAGCAAGAAATGATGAGGCAGCACTTGTTTTAGTTATAAATAAAATAATGCCTATGATAAACAAATATGCACAAAACGATAATAAAGAAATTGATGATGATTTAAGAAGTATTTTAATTGAATATGCGATCAAAGTAATTAAAGATGAAAAATTTGCTGATAAATTAGCAAAAGATTAAATTTTAAAAAAATTTTAAATTTGCCCGTAAGATTTTCGATTTGCGGTTGCTGTTAAAGGTAGGAAATAAAAATTTCTACTTTTGACAGTACATTGAAAATTGAATACAGATTCATTAAAAACGTTCTATTATTGGAGCTAGTTCAAAAGAAGAAACAGAACTTCATACTTAAATATAAGTTAGCCACTTATAAGGCGATGATAATAATAGTTATAATGATACACTTGTTTAGTCATAGCACGAGCGCGAAAAAACCGTCCCACGCATTGAGAACAAGTCTGCTAGTAGCAGATAGGTGTAATTCCTGTGAATGATTTAGCTAGTCATATTTAATGAGTAAAATAGAAGTTAAAAATTGGAGGCAAATAAATGTTAGATATTATTTCAATGACAACTTTACTAATGATTACATTTATTTTAGGATTAATCACATTTTTAATACTTTGTATTATTATAGGTGGAAATTCTAATAAAACAGAATATGAAAGAAAAATGGAAGATGAGGAACAAATGAAATATTTAGAAAATTATAAAAATAAGCAAATGAAAAATAGGCAGAAGTAATCTGTCTATTTTTTTAGAAAGGATTTAAAAATGAATAATAAAAATAAATATTCTCCTAAAGAAACTTTAGGACTATTAATTCTTGCAAATAAAAATGTAACTTTTAAAGAGTTAGACAATTTGATTTTGTCATTAGAACAAATTTTATTACAAAGAAAACCAAAAAAAGAAATTTTAGAACAGATAAATGTTAATTTAATTTCTAAAATAGAAAATTATTGGGAATTAAAAAAATCACAAGTGCTAGCTTATGCTTACTTAGTGTTTAATCACTTTAGAATTTCATGTGATGAATTAAATGAAGAGAATATATGCAAAAGTTTTATTTATCAAATGAAATTATATTCTCCAGATAATGCTATTGAATTTGTAGAAAGAAACTTTAATATAGAACTGGAGGCAAAAGATAATGAGTGATGTATTAATTTATACAGTTCAGGAAGTTGCAAAAATATTGCATTCCAGTCCTAATTATATATATTCACTTATAGATAAAGGGTATTTACCAGCAATAAAATTAGGTAGTATCAAAATTTTAAAAAGTACACTTGAAAAATTTTTATTAGAAAATGAAGGAAAAGATCTATCCAATATTAATGATATAAAAAAAATTCCAACTAATAATTCAAATGAGGGAGATACATAGTGGGGTCAGTCAATGTAAGGAAAAGAGGAAACACATATCAATATTATTTTGAGGCTGCTCCTGTTAATGGAAAAAGAAAACAAATAAGCAAATCAGGTTTTAGAACAAAAACAGAAGCATTAGAAGAAGGTAATATTGCATATAATGAATATTTGACTACTGGATTGAATTTCAAAGAACAAAATATTTCATATAGTGATTATTTAGATTATTGGATAGAAAATTATTGTAAAACTAATCTAAAATATAATACAATTCAAGCTTATCAAACGATAATAGAAAAATACTTAAAGCCTGAATTAGGTAAGTATAGATTAACAACTTTAACAAGTGTTAAATTACATTCTTTTATTACTGAATTATGTTCAAAATATAATTTTTCAAGATCATATTTCTCGAACATTTTAAAAGTTATAAAAGGCTCATTTAGAGAAGCATGTAATGTATATGGTTTTGTTAGATATAACCCAGCAATGACATTAAGATTGCCTAAACTAGAAAATAAAAAGAAAAATATAAAACATGTGTATACCCAAGATGAAATAGACAAAATACTTACAAGATTTAAAGATAACGATGTATTTACTTGTGCTTTTTTAACATCTTGTTATACAGGAATGAGAACAGGAGAAGTATGTGCATTAACCTGGAATGATATAGATCTAAAAAATGGAATTATACATATAAAGCACAATGTTTATGATAAGAAAAAAGATGAAAAGGGAAAATGGTATTTAGGAAGCACGAAAACAGAAACTGGAGATAGAAAAGTATATATAAGTAATACATTATTAAATGCACTAAAAAACTATAAAAGAAAACAATCTTATTTGAAAAAAGTATATGGTTCAAAATATCATTATTACCATTTAGAAGAAGTGAAAAATAGTTATGGAAAAGTAATTGAATATAGAATAGTTGAAAATGAAAATCATCTTCTTACTTTAAATACATTAAATTTAGTTTTTACAAGAGAAAATGGTTTGTATTCAGGAACAGATATAACAAGATACCCTTATAAAATCATACATCAAGAATTGGGAATTAAAAATTGTCGATTTTATGATTTGAGAGGAAGCTACGCTACAAGAATATTAAAAAATGGTGTGGAAATAAGAGATGTTGCAGATATATTAGGGCATAAAAACATTGAAACAACAGAAAACTATTATATCTCTAGTTCAAACGAATCAAGAAAAGATGCAAATGATATTTTTGAAAAGGTTATACATTCAGATATAATTGATAAGATTTCCAATTATAAATATTAATCATTACATTAATTTGATAAATTCGGCTAAAAACGTTGCTTTTTTTTACCTTTATTATTATAATATTTAAAGTAAATAATTAAGATTTATGTGTATAAAATGTTTAATAATTACGAAACCTCATTAAGATGTCAATGACATCATTTTGACAGCAGTATATAAATATTATAAATATTAAATGTATAATAAATACTATTTATATTAAATGTGCTTTGTCTAGTTATATCAACAAAAATAAATAATATTTATAATATGATAAATACTAATAATATCGCAACTGCTTGAACATGTGGAAGTGGAAAGAAATATAAGAATTGTTGCGGAAAGAACGCATAGCACCTGTGTTTAAAGCATTTTACAAAAATCGAAAATTTGGGTGACAAAATTAGGTTGTCACCCAAACTTAAATAAAAAATTTATAAAAGCTTAAAATCAAAGAAGTGTAATCTAAATAAAATGGGTGACACTTCTTTTTATATTAAATTTATAAATAAGATTATAAATTTTGAAAAATTATAAAAAAGATTGAATAATTAATATGTATATGATACAATACAAATGTTCGCAATATTAAAAGGAGGTTTTTATGGCAGATAATGTAAATGGAGATATTATAATATATCAAACAGATGATGGATTGACAAAAATAGATGTTAGAGTCGAAAATGAAACGGTATGGTTGTCACAACAGCAAATGGCAGAATTATTTGGCACTTCAAGAACAAATATCATAGAACATATAAATAATATTTATGCAGAAGAAGAACTAGATAAAGAATCAACCTGTCAGAATTTCCGACAAGTTCGAAAAGAAGGAAATAGAAATGTTACGAGAGAAATTCCTTTTTATAATTTAGATATGATAATTTCTTTAGGATATAGAATAAAATCTAAAATTGCTACTAACTTTAGAAGATGGGCAACAGAAAGATTAAAAGAGTATATGATTAAAGGTTTTACAATGGATGATGAAAGACTTAAAGGAAATGGTGGCGGTAACTATTGGAAAGAATTACTTGCGAGAATTAAAGATATAAGATCATCTGAAAAAGTATTATATAGACAAGTTCTTGACTTATATGCAACTGCTGTAGATTATGATCCTAAAGATAGTAAATCAATTGAATTTTTTAAAATTGTACAGAATAAATTGCATTATGCTACTCATGGACATACTGCTTCAGAAATAATATATGAAAGAGCTGACGCAGAAAAGCCTTTTATGGGTTTAACAACATTTAAAGGAGATATTCCAGTATTACAAGATGTTGTAATTGCTAAAAACTATTTAAACGAAGAAGAATTAAAAGTTTTAAATAATTTGGTATCAGGATATTTTGATTTTGCAGAAATACAAGCAATAAGGCATAACCCAATGTATATGGAAGATTATATTAAACAGTTAGATATAATACTTTCTTCTGCAGGCGGAAAAGTGTTAATTGGTGCAGGTAGCGTTAGTCATAATCAAGCAATAAAGAAGGCAAAATCGGAATATAAAAAATATCAAGTTAAAACTATAAGCCCTGTTGAAGAGGAATATTTAAAATCTTTGAAACAAATAAATAATAAGATTACAAAGAAAGATAAAAAATAAGTATATTGTAATTAAAGGTGGAATATAGATGGATGAAAGAAAAAATCAAATAATACAAGGATTTAATGAAGCTTATAATAAAGTTAATGTCATTAGAACATATATAAATATTTTTAATATATATGAGGAAAAACTAAAAAAAGAATTTAAGAGATTAGAAATATATATGTCAGATGAAGATTATAGTAATAATTTAGAAAGAATAAATACAATCGATTTAATTGAATTAGAGAAAATAATTAAAGCTCATATAGAAAGTTTTAAAAATATGAACAATCTAAGTGATACTAGTGAGCAGTATGTTACATTTATAATAAATGAATTAACTAATTATGATTGGAATTCTATGGCATATATTTCTACATATATTATGCAAAAAATTACACATTTTGAGAATAAAATCTTAAAATATAATGGAAATATATATACAAAAGAAGATAATGACTGTGTACAATATTTACATTATATGATAACTAAGTATTGTTATACATATTTAAAGATAATATATGATAAGATAACTTCAATTGAAATTTTTAAAAAAGTAAGTAGCATAAAAAATAATATAGTTATGATTGGAGCCAATGGTTCAGGGAAAAGCACTTTTGCAAGGACGCTAAAAGGAAAAATAGATAATAACATTACTATAATACCAGCTCAACATCTATTAGTTGTTAATAAATTTGACACTATACCAATAAAGGAAAATATGATTGAAAAAGTAAATCAATATCAGCAAAAAAATAAACTAGGAAGTGATGATAATATTGTTAGCTTATAAAGTAGTGATTTTGAAGAATTAATAAAGGCATTACTTATAGAGAAAGGTGAGGTATCATTAAAATATTACGATACTGACAAAAAAGAAGAATCAGTTCTAAATAAAGTAATTGAAATCTGGAATGAATTGTTAAAGCATAGAAAGATAATCAATCCTACTTGTTATAGTTTACAAGTAGAAACATTAGACAAAAAAATCTACGATTTTAATTTATTAAGTGATGGAGAAAAAGCAATATTCTACTATATAGCACATGTCCTATTAGCCAAAAGAGAGAGTTATATTATAATAGATGAACCAGAGAATCATATTAATTTATCAATATGTAGTAGATTATGGAATAGATTGGAGACTGAAAGACAAGACTGTAAATTTATATATTTAACACATAATATTGATTTTGCAATTAGCAGAAGCGATTCTACATTGATTTGGAATCAAGAATTTATTCCACCATCTAATTGGAAATTTGAAATCATTGAAAATAATTTTAATTTACCTGATAAACTTTTAATGGAATTGCTAGGAAGTAGAAATAATATCATTTTTTGCGAGGGGGATGATAAAACAAGTTATGATTTTAAGTTATATACTATTTTATTTCCAGAATATACAGTGATTCCGGTAGGTGGACATTTAAATGTGATAAATTATTGTAAAGCTTATAATAGTAAAAACCAAATATTAAAAAATAAAGCTATTGGAATTATAGATGGTGATTGTCATGAAGAAGTGCAAATTAATAAATGGAAAAAAGACGGGATTTATACTTTAAAGATAAATGAAATAGAAAATTTATTATGTGATGATTTAATATTAGAAAAAGTTAAAATTAGATTTGCTTTAGAAGATCATCAAATAGAAAAATTCAAGAGTTTAGTATTAATTAGACTAAATGCGAGCAAGTCAAAGCAGGCAACATGGTTTGTAAAAACTAAAATTAATAATATGATTAAAAATAATTTTTTGAAAGAAGACGAAGATATTACAAAACTGAAAAGCGAATTGGAAGAAATCTGTAAAAAGGATTATATTGATCGAATTTATAATAATAGAATTAAAGAAATAGATGATATTATTGCAAAAAATGATTATGAAAAGGCTATTAAAATAATTGATGATAAACAGAATTTACTAGAATTGGCTGATAAAGAACTTGAAAGAAATTATAGAGGAAAAATATTTAAACTAATTATGCAAGATAGTGGATTACAAACAAAAATAAAAGATAAATATTTTGAGGATATCATAAATTAAAAATATAATTTACAATTTTTATAAATTTGACAAGGGATAGGTAAAATGTTATATTAAGCATGTGAAGAATAAAATATTATTAGATAGGAATCTTCACACATATAAAGGTAAATAAAAAATATGTTGGCGATATTGTTGCCAATTTGTTGCCACAATTTTAAAAAAGATAATTAGAATAATACAATAAATACTATATATACCTTTTCATAAAGATTCTT
>CAWVJG010000067.1:0-3476 GCA_963929465.1 Bacillota bacterium | reverse complement strand
TCTCTAAGAACTGGCACTCTTACACCCAATATATTTTCTGTACCAGGACATAACCCTTTTTGAAATTCTCTGTATTTTTCATCTGCTAATTGCTCTAATTCTTTTTTTATTTTTTGTTTCATACATAATCTCCTTTTGTCCTTTTGGGGACGTTTCTGTTTGGGACATTTTTCATTTTATAAGAAAAATCACTTTTATCTTAATCTCATATCTGATTTTCTTTTCTATTATGTCATACATTAAATAAGATTTCAATAAACTGTTGACAATAAATTTAGCCATATTTTAACAATTCAATTTTATATATTGCATAATTTCCATTTTATTTGTATACTAAATTTATATAATATTGAAAGGAGTTTTGATATGGAAGAAAATGAAGTTCAAAATATGCCTACTGAGAATAAACTTTTTGGAAAAACATTTTTCTGGATGTTCTTAGGCTTATTAGGTTCAGCTTTAATTGCTTGGTATACATATTCTTCAGGATTATTTTACACAATTTTACTAGAAGATTCTTTTACTGGGTTATTGATTATAGAGCTAATTGCAGTTTTACTTTTTAGTTTGCTATTTAGAAAATTACCACCAATTATTGTTGGTATCCTGTATTTCATATATGCCGCATTAAATGGTGTTACACTGTCTGTCATTTTTGCTGTTTTTGAATTAAACTCAATCATTACCTTATTTATCGCTTCTGCTTTGATTTTTGGTGTTTTAAGTTTGATTGGATATAAAACAAATAAAGATTTAAGTAGTTGGCATACATATTTAAATGTATTTTTGATTATCGGTTTAATTCTTAGCTTAGTAAACTTATTTTTCTTTGATAGTTCTTTATTGGATTTAATATTAGACTGGTTCATCTTAGCTGTATTTTTTGGAGTTACAGTTTATGATATTAATAAAATAAAAGCTTTACAATTAGAACCTGATATTGACCAAGAAAAAATATATATTTATTGCGCTATGCAATTATATCTTGATTTTATCAACATTTTCTTAAGAATTCTTTCTATTTTTGGAAAGAGAAGAAATTAGCTATTCTAAATATGGCGAATATGCCATATTGAAATCAACTAAATTTTAAAAGGCATCAATGAGATGCCTTTTATTCATTTATTTTTTCATATTATCTTAATATTTTTATTATCTTTTATTCATCTTCAAAACGTCCAAAAGAAAACGTTCCTAACTGCAATACCTAAAAAATGTCCCAAACAGAAACGTCCCCAAAAGGACATTATTCCTCTACTTCTTCAAATTGAGAATTATATAAATCAGCATAAAATCCATTTTTTGCAAGTAATTCTTCATGTGTACCTTGTTCTACAATATCTCCATGATTCATAACTAAAATTAAATCTGCATTTTTTATGGTTGATAATCTATGAGCAATGATAAAACTTGTTCTTCCCTTCATTAGATTATCCATAGCTGATTGTATTTGTATTTCTGTTCTTGTATCAATTGAACTTGTTGCTTCATCTAATATTAATATTTTAGGATCTGCTAATATAACTCTGGCAATTGTAAGTAATTGCTTTTGACCAGCTGATATGTTTGTTGATTCTTCATTAATTAATGAATTATATCCGTTTGGTAATGTTTTTATAAAATGATGAACATGTGCTGCTTTTGCTGCTTCTACAACTTCTGTATCTGTTGCATCTTCTTTGCTATATTTGATATTCTCCTTTACTGTTCCACCAAATAGCCAGGTATCTTGCAATACCATGCCAAACATTTTACGAAGTTCTCCTCTATCAAAATCTTTTACATTATGGCCATCAACATCAATTTCTCCATCTGTTACATCATAAAAACGCATTAACAATTTTACCATAGTCGTTTTTCCAGCTCCTGTTGGGCCAACAATCGCTATTTTTTGTCCTTCATGGACACTCGCATTAAAATCTTTTATAATGGTTCTATCTGGGTCATATCCGAATTTAACATGTTTAAATTCTACATTTCCCTTTAATTTAGAAGTATCAATATTTCCTTTAGCTGTTATTTCTTCTTCTGGTTCTTCTAAGAATTCAAAGATTCTTTCTGCTGCTGCCATCATGGCTTGTAACATATTAGAAATTTGTGCCAATTGGTTAATTGGTTGTGTAAATTGTTTATTATATTGTATAAAACTTTGTATATTTCCAACTGTGATGGTTCCATTAATTGCTAAATATCCACCTGCTACTGCTACTGCTACATATCCTACATTTGATATAAAGTTCATAACAGGATGCATTAAACCTGATAAGAATTGTGATTTCCAACCAGAATGATATAATTCATCATTGGCTTTTTCGAAGTCTTTTGTTACTTTTTCTTCTGCATTAAATACTTTTACAATATTTAAACCACTATATATTTCTTCTACTTGACCATTTACATGTCCTAAGTAATCTTGTTGTCTTGTAAAATATTTTTGTGATTTTTTTACAATAAAGGTTACTAATATTGCTGCTATTGGCAAGATAACTAATGAGATTAGTGTCATTTGCCAACTAATTGAAAACATCATCACTAAAATACCAATAATGGTACATACAGATGTGATAATTTCTGTAATACTTTGGTTTAAGTTCATACTTAATGTATCAATATCATTTGTGATAATTGACAAAACTTCTCCATTTGTCTTTTTGTCAAAATATTTCATTGGCAATTTATTAATTTTGATAGCTATATCATTTCTTAATTTATAGGTGATTTTTTGTGCAACATTTGTCATTAAAAATCTTTGTACAAATGAGAATAATGCGCTGATAACATATAATCCTAATAATGTTAAAGCTATTTGACCGACTTTTCCAAAGTCAATACCTGTTCCACCACTTAATTTGCTAACCAGTCCATTAAAGATTTCTGTTGTTGCATTTCCTAATATTTTAGGTCCTACAATGGTAAATATGGTACTACCAATTGCAAATATCATAACAATAATAATTGGTATTTTATAATCTACTAAATAAGAACGTATTAATTTTTTTGTTGTTTTCTTAAAATCTTTTGCTCTTTCTGTTGTTTGACCTCTTCTAGGTCCTCCCATTGGTCCTGGCATATTACTTACCTCCTTTCTCGCCTAATTCTTCTTCAGACAATTGTGATAAGGCAATTTGCCTATAAGTTTCATTATTTTTCATTAATTCTTCATGTGTACCCATTCCTACCATTTTACCTTCTTCTAAGACAATAATCTTATCTGCATTTAAAATGGTACTAATTCTTTGGGCAACAATAATGACTGTCTTATTTTTTGTTCTTGTAGCTAGTGCTTCTCTTAAGGCACTGTCTGTTTTAAAATCTAAAGCTGAGAAACTATCATCAAATACAAAAATCTCTGGATCTTTTGCAATGGCTCTTGCAATAGATAATCTTTGTTTTTGACCTCCTGATACATTCCCCCCACCTTGTGCAATTGGGTCTTGGTATTTGTTTTCTTTCTCATTAATAAATTCTGTTGCTTG
>CAWVJG010000066.1:0-5064 GCA_963929465.1 Bacillota bacterium | reverse complement strand
GAAAGCTAGTCTTATGACTTTTCCATCATTATTTGGATTGATTCCAATATCTGAAGCTAAGATTGCTTTTTCAATTTCTTTTAAAACACTCAAGTCCCATGGTTGTATAACAATTAATCTAGCTTCTGGAACAGATATTCCTGCTACTTGATTAATTGGTGTTGGTGTTCCATAATAGTCTATTTTTACCTTATTCAATATGGCAGGGTTTGCTCTTCCTGCTCTAACTTCTGCTAATTTTTCAGCAAAATTATTAATTGTTTTTCCCATTCTTTCTTTTAAATCTTCATAATCCATAATTATCTCTCCTTTTCACTTTTGTGCGTCAATTTTTTGATTTTGCTAACGCACATTTTTCTCATCTTTAAATAAAATTTTATCATTTTTTTCTAATATTTCTCTTCCCTTGATACCTTTATCTATTTTTGAAATCCTATATGTATTTACCATCATAGTAATAACATATAAAATCAATATTAGGTATATTCTTATTTTAAAATATCGATATTGTGATATATTTTCTTCTATAAATACTTCTTTTTCTGTTTTTGTCTGGACTGCTTTCTTTAAAAATGTTTTCCAAAGTTCTACATATTCTGTGTCTGTTTTATTTTCTATTTTTGTATCATAAACATTTCCAAAGTTTTCTTCATTATTATATGTTTTATCTAAAATTGCTTCTATAGAAAGAAACATGATTATACATATAATATTAAAAAATAAAAGTATTTTTAATAGATGACTTAACATCTTTTTATCTTTTAGTAATATGTTAAATATTATAATTAAAATAGTAATAATTGCTAATATAATCATCATTCCATAGGTAAACGTATTTTTGATTTCTTCCAAGTAATCAATTATATTAGGCTTATAGAAAAAAACTAGAAATATCAAAGCTATTAGTGCAATGACAATTATCATAAACATATTCATCATGAGATTTGTTCTATAGTTTTTCTTCTTTTTTTCTTTCTTTGCTTGCTTTTGATAATCTTTTTTTCCACTTTCCATATCTATGAAATAACTTTTTTCATATATATTTTTATCTTCTTTCATTTTTCCCCTTAAATTTTCAAAACTTATCTTATGAAACAATGGTTCCTATTTTTTCACCTCTAACTGCTTTTACAATATTTTCTGGATCTGCTATACCAAATACTAATAAAGGTATATTGTTATCTCTACACATAGCAGTTGCTGTTGAATCCATTACTTTTAAATCTTTATTTAAAACATCTAAGTATGAAATTTCTTCAAATCTAATAGCATCTGGTTGTATTTTTGGATCTGCAGAATAGACTGCATCGATTGCTTTTCCTAAAAGAATAATATCTGCTTTAATCTCTGTTGCTCTTAATACTGCTGCTGTGTCGGTTGTAAAATATGGATGTCCTGTACCACAAGCAAATATAACAATTCTTCCTTTTTCTAAATGTTTTTCTGCTTTTCTTTGTATAAATGGTTCTGCAATTTCTCTCATTTCAATAGCAGTTTGTACTCTTGAATGAAGTCCTCTTGCTTCTAAAGCATCTTGCAAAGCCAATCCATTCATAGCTGTTGCTAACATTCCCATATAGTCTGCTGTTGTTTGTTCCATTTGATGTCCATTTCTACCTCTCCAGAAGTTTCCTCCTCCAACAACAATGGCTACTTGTACGCCCATCTCTACAACTTCTTTTATTTTATCACATATGTTTCCTACTGTTTTTGCATCGATTCCTGTCTTTTGTTCTCCTGCTAATGCTTCTCCGCTTAATTTTAATAGTACTCTTTTATATTTTACCCCTGACAATTTTTCCACTCTCCTTACTAATTTCTTATCAGAGATATTCTATCATATATTTTGAAAAAATACAGTATTTTTAAGAAATTTATTAATTTTTTCTTAAAGAATAGATAATTTTTATGGACTGCTCTTAAAATTAATTAGCTATTTTATAAATTTTTATTCAACTGAAAAAACTACGTCTGAAAACTTTCTAACTCCTCCAAACCTGTTGACATTCACTTTGTAAAAAAATATAATATGATAAACAAAGGGGGATTTTGTATGTGGTTATTAGTTGGTTTTTTTGATACAATAATTAAAGCCTTTCAATATGGTTATGTTATTTTAGTACCAATGATATTAATTATTATATTTTACTCAAATAAAAAAAGCAAAATAAAAAATATTTCTAATCATGATACTTCTGAGTTAATGAGATTATCAAATATTGTTAATGCATTAATTATTATTGTTGTTTTACTTGTATTTACAAGCCGAATATGGGGACCTACTTTATATAAACCTATAATCGCTTTTTCTATAGCTAATCAAGAATCGGAAATCGAAGAAAAATTAGAAAAAAAATATCATAGAAATTTTACATTTGTATCAAAGGATAACATTATTATGGAACCTGATTCAGGTAATGGAGTTGGTCAAGATATAAATAATGATTATTCTATTATATATAGATTTGCAGATGACGATGGAGTCATTGCGATTGTTGAATACAAAAAAAATAGTTCTTTTGACCATTATGAATCCAAAAGAAGTAAATATGAAATAGAAAAAAGTATATATGATTATGCTCTTCAAACTGGTTTTAATAATGAATTTTATGTTTTTTTAACATCACCTTATGAATCTATTACCTATTCTAGATTAGATGGAGAAAAATCAGATAATTTTATATTAAGCTTTATATTAGAAGAAAGAAATTTAGATCATATACAATTTATTTTAATGAATCAATCAGAAGAAAACAAAACATTTATAAAATCTGCTTTAAAATCTATTAATATGCATTTTGATGTTTACGAATATATTGTTACTGAAAAAGAATATAAAAGAGCAGTAAATTTTTATGAATCCAGTGAAGTAAAAAACGGAATTGAAGGAAAGGATTATGATATTTTTGATTTTAATGAAGATGAAGAAATTTACTCTACTCATTACTAAAAAGAACTTTAGGGATGTACCTAAAGTTCCTTTTTATATCTTATTTTAATTGATTCATAACTTCTTCAGCAAAGTTTTCTTCTTTTTTCTCGATTCCTTCACCTTTCTCAAATCTTGCAAATTCTACAACTTCTGCATCTTTTTGTTTTAATAATTCAGATACTTTCATATTTGAATCTTTAACAAATACTTGGTCAACTAAGCAAATTTCTTCAAAGAATTTTCTAATTCTTCCTTGTACAATTTTTTCAGCAATTGCTTCTGGTTTTCCTTCATTCATTGTTTGTACTTTTAAGATTTCTTTTTCTTTTTCTACTCTTTCTGCTGGAACTGATTGTTCATTTAAGTATTCTGGTCTTGATGCTGCAATTTGCATACATAAATCTTTTGCTAGTTCTTTATCACCTTTTGTCATATTGATTAAAACAGCTATTTTTCCATCACCATGGATGTATGATTCTAATAATCCTTTTGATTCGAATCTTGCAAATCTTCTAATTGTTAAATTTTCACCAATTGTAGCAATTTTTCCTACTAATGCTTCATTAACTGTTTTTCCAGCTTCAAATGTAGCTTCTTGATTTAATAAATCTTCTACATCTTTTGGATTTTTTTCTACAACTTGTTTTGCTACATTTTTAACAAATGTTTTGAATTCTTCATTTTTAGCAACAAAGTCTGTTTCTGAATTTACTTCTACGATTGCTCCTACTTTTCCATCTTCTGAGATATATGCTTCAACTAAACCTTCAGCTGCAACTCTTCCTGATTTTTTAGCTGCTTTTGCAATTCCTCTTTCTCTTAATAATTCGATTGCTTTTTCCATATCTCCATCAGTTTCTGTTAAAACTTTTTTGCAATCCATCATTCCTGCACCTGTTTTTTCTCTTAACTCTTTTACTAAGCTAGCTGTTACCATTATAAATTCCTCCTTTTATATATAATAGAAAATTGCTTTGCAATTTTTCTTTAAATATTATTTTTTATTGACTAAGAACATCATTTGTTTCTATTTAATAAAAAGAATAGAGCAGAAAAGCCCTACTCTTCTTTTATTAAACAAATATTATTCTTCTACTTCTTTGTTTTCTTCTTCATTTGCTACAACTTCTTCTATTGTTGTAGCTTCTTCAGTTGCTACTTCTTCTTGTTGTTGTTCTTCTTCTCCAGCTTCAAAGCTTTCACCTTGTTTACCTTCGATAACTGCATTTGCCATAACATCAGCAATTAATTTTACTGCTCTGATAGCATCATCATTACCTGGAATTGGGTAATCTAATTCTTCTGGATTACAGTTTGTATCAACTAATCCGATTACAGGTATATTTAATTTTTTAGCTTCTAAGATAGCTATTCTTTCTTTTTTAGGATCTACTAAGAAAATAACACCTGGTAGTTTGTCCATTTCTTTAATTCCACCTAAGTTTCTTTCTAGTTTTTCCATTTCTTTCTTTAATAGAATAACTTCTTTTTTAGGTAATACTTCAAATGTACCATCTTGTTCCATAGCTTCTAAGTCTTTTAATCTTTGAATTCTTTTTTGAATTGTATCAAAGTTTGTTAGCATTCCTCCTAACCATCTTTGATCAACATAGTACATTCCACATTTTAATGCTGCTTCTTTTACGCATTCTTGTGCTTGTTTTTTTGTTCCTACAAATAGAACTGTTTTTCCTTCTTCAACTTGTTCTTTTAAGAAAGCATATGCTTCATCAAGTTTTTTAGAAGTTTTTTGTAAATCGATGATGTGAATTCCATTTCTAGCTTGGAATATATATTCTGCCATTTTAGGATCCCATCTTCTTGTTTGATGTCCAAAGTGAACACCTGCTTCAAGTAATTGTTTCATTGCAACTACTGCCATTTTAAATTCCTCCCTTTTTGTTATTTCTTCCATAAAGTTCTTTGTTTCTTAGGACCAACTCAAATTGGCACACCCTTTAAAACTCACTTTATGTGTTTAATACGCTAAATATTATACCAAGTTTTGCCAGAAAAATCAAGTGTTTTTCAATAAAAAAATGTCCTTATTTAAGTTTAAAAGTAAATTCTAGATTTTGTTTAAAACTAGAATTTAGTCTTGGAATGAAATTCTACCTATCTAGAATTTAGTC
>CAWVJG010000065.1:0-2529 GCA_963929465.1 Bacillota bacterium | reverse complement strand
AAGAAGATTTAAAAAGAGAAAATGTTATTTGGTTAGTATATGGAAATAAAGATTTTCAACCTTGTTGTGGTAAGGTTATAAATATTACTGAAAAACAATTAGAACAATTACATCAAATTGATAAAAGTAGTTCTATTGATGAGTTAAGTAGATAAGTTAAAAGCAAATTAAATAGCGAACTTTACAAAATTTACATAATATGGTATACATATCCTATGTAGGAGTGTTATATTATGTATGATATAAGTATAAATTTGTATAAAACATTTTGTGCAGTAGCACAACAGGAAAGTGAAACGATCTCATCTCATGTTTTATTAGGATTGAAGATGAAAAAAGAAAGAGGTGAAATGATAGCATTTAATAAATGTCTAGGATATAAATACAATTACGAAACTAAAACGATGGAAATAAACGAAGAAGAGGCAAAAATTGTAAGATATATATTTAATAGATATTGTGAAGGAATGGGAGCAAATAATATTGCTAAAGAATTGACTAAAAGCAAATATAAATCTCCTAGAGGAAGTGATGAATGGTCTGATTCTACTGTAAGAGGAATAATTAAAAATGAGAAATATAAAGGAGATGTATTGCAAGGAAAAACATTTACAATAGATCCAATATCTCATAAAAGATTATCAAATATGGGAGAAGTAGACCAATATTATACAGAAGACCATCACGAGGCAATTATTTCTAGAGAGTTATTTGACAAAGCACAAAAAATTTTGGCTACTAGAAGAGGGACAAGAGAAAAAGGAAAAAGACGAAACAATTTAAGTATGAAGTATCCATTTAGTAGCAAATTATATTGTGGATTTTGTGGTACAGTTTTAGTAAGAAGAAACTTATATCCAAATACTAATTATTCTAAAAGAGTTTGGCATTGTATGAAATATGTTAAAAATGGCAAAAAGTATTGTCCTAATTGTAAGGTAATAGGAGAAGAAATTATTGAAAATTGTTTTATGAAAGCATACAAAATATTAAGTAGTGGAAATAAAGAAATTATTGAAAGATTTCTAAATAGAGTGGATAGTGTAATTAAAGAAAATAATTCAGAGATATTAATACATAAATTAGAAATTCAAAAAGACGAAATAAATCAAAAGATTAATAAATTGTTAGAACTTACAATGGATGGTACAATAGATAGAGAAACTTATAAGAGGAGAAAGGCAGAATTTAATAAGGAGATATCAAAACTGGAAGAAGACCAAGCCAAACTTCAAAATGAACTTGAAGATGAAAAAAGAATTGACTCAGGGATAGAAAAAATTAGAAAGATATTTAGAAATGATGCTGTTATGGAGCAATTTGACAAAGATGTATTTGATGCATTAGTATATAAAGTAATAATTGGTGAAAAGACAAAGAATGGTAATGATCCATATGCTATTAAATTTATATTTAAAAGTGGTTTTGAAACTTATAATGCAGAAGAAGATATTGAACTAATTGAAACAAAATTAAAGACAGCAATTGCTATGGAAGAATCAACAATTTTAGATTTTGTTAGTTCTCAGAGTTTTACTAGATTTGAAAAAAATGACGATGGTAGCTTGTCTAAAAATATACAGAATAATGTTCATGTAAAGGTTTTACTTAATACACAATTGTAACTTTTGACCTGTCAACCGTCAGGATACCACATTAAGGGCTACCATTCAACGGACTGACCACCACACACGTTGAATGCGTGGTTGCTATGAAGTTAAGAGAAATCTTGTAACCCTTGATACAAAAGGATTTGACAAAATATTTTAAAACTAAAAAAATGCTAAAAAAACTATAAAAATTGGCTAAAAATACAAAGTTAACATAAACTAAAAAATAACTGGGTAAGTGGGAACATGTTTCCACTTACGACCCTAAAATAAAAAATATATTAATGAAAGTGCTTGTTACACAATGGATAAAGTAGAAATACTTTATCTTTTTTTGTGTCTCGCGAAAGAAGGGAGATTTTAAATGATATGGATTTTGAAGACCACATTGCATACTATTCTGTTATACCAGCAACAGTATTATATAGTAAAGAATTAAAACCTAATGAGAAATTGCTTTATGCTGCAATAACTTCATTAGCTAATAAAGAAGGATATTGCTATGCCTCAAATGCTTATTTAGGAGACTTATTTGAAGCAACAGATCATGCAGCATCAATATGGGTAAATGATTTAAAACGATTAGGTTTTGTTGATGTTGAGATTATAAAAGATAGTAAAGGTAATTTTTTACAAAGAAGAATTTATCCAAATGATAGACCCTATGTCATAAAAAATACATACCCCTCTAGCATAAAAAGTACAGAGGCTATATCACAAAAAGTAAAGCTTAATATTATAAGTAATAATAAGATAGATAGATTTTTTAATTATATTATAAATAATAAAGGGGAATTTCCAGCAGAATTTTCAAAAGTAGATTTTAATAATATATATGAACTACTAAAGAAATATGATATGTTCTACACTAAAGATTCGCTACAATATATAACTGGAGATAATCTTGAAAGAATAAAAA
>CAWVJG010000064.1:0-37413 GCA_963929465.1 Bacillota bacterium | reverse complement strand
ATTTTTTTATTTTTAATTATTTTTCATTTTTATTATTCTTAATATTTTTTATCCCTAGTTTTATTTTTTCGTGTCTTTTTTATTTTAAAATTTTATTTTTTTAAATTTCGTTTTCTTTGTTTTTCTATTTTTATCTTTTTTTTTCTAATTTATTCTATTTTTTTCATTTTTTATTTTTGTTGTTTTTTTATTTTTATTCTATTTTTTTCATTTTCTTTTTTTATCTATTTTATTCTTTTTTTTACTATTTTTTTCTATTTTATTTAAAATTGCATTTTTCATTTCTTTGATTTATATTTAAAAGTTATTTATTATTTTTCTTATACATTATCCATAATCTTTTCATAAAATGTGGATAAGTATAAAAAATATTAAAGGCAGAAATATTTCCACCTTTAATCTTCTTTTAATCTAATTGGTAAAATCATATATACATAATCATTATTTTCCACTGATTTTATTAAACATGGAGATATACTACTTCCAAACTCTATATATACTTCTTCATCATCAATTGCTTTTAAACTATCTAAGAAATATTTTGGATTAAACCCTACTTCTAGGTTTTTTCCCTCTGTTGAAACATATAATTCCTCTTTTGCATCTCCCGTTTGATTCGTACATAAAATTGTTACTTTTCCTATATCTACCTGTACTTTCACTGGATATTTCTTCTCTTTTTCTACTGAAGATGAAGAAATTAAACTAATTCTTTCAAAACTATCTTGTATATTATTTTTATTTACTTTTATTCTTGTTTCCCAAGTATTTGGAATAACATTTTTATAATTTAAAAATTCACCATCTAAAATTCTTGTGACAATCTTACAATTGTCCATTTCAAATAATGCTTGATTCTTAGAAACACCTATTTTTATTGGTTCAAATGAATCTGTTATAATTTTATTTAATTCTATTAATGTTTTTCCTGGAATAACAGCACTAAAGTCATTACTTTGCTTTGTTAAAAATACCTTCCTTAAAGCTAATCTAAAGCCATCTACAGCTACTAAACTTAATTTGTTATTCTCTATTTCAAATAAGCAACCTGTAAAAATTGGTCTACTTTCTTCAGTACTTGCTGCAAAAATCGTTTTTCTGATCATATTTTTTAATACATTTTGGTCAATCTCAATAGAATTTTCTACTTCTATTTTTGGTAGTTCTGGAAATTCTTCTGGATTCATTGTAGCTAGCTTATACAAAGATCCTTCACATTCAATTTCTAATAAATTATTTGCATTTAATGATATTTTTATTTCTGTATCTGGTAATTTTCTAATAATTTCACTAAACATGATAGCATTTACGACTGTACTTCCCTGTTCTAATATATCACATGCCATTACATATTCTATTCCTATTTCTAAATCATAGGTTGTTAATTTAATTTCATTATCATTTGTTTGAATTAAAATTCCTTCTAGTATAGGCATTGTTGTTTTAGAAGCTACACCTTTTACTACGGAATTCAAGGCTTTCATAAGTTTGTCTTTATAACAAACAATCTTCATAGCGATTCCTCCTTATAAATATATATAATATTTTTAGTAGTAATAGTATTAGGCATTGTGGAAACTGTGGAAAACTATGTTGATAGTTACAATCCCTAGTAAAATTACTGTTTATAATTTAGTGGAAAACTTAAAAAATAATCCACATCTTTTTATTACAATTGTGTAAAAGTTAGTTATAAACAAATTCTTAACAGCTTATTAACACAAAGCTGTGGATATTCTTTTTAGCTATTCCGTAAGAATAGAAAGATTATTCTTTTAAGAACAAACATTCTATCAAACACAAATTTCAAAAATGTATTTTCAATGTGCAAATTTCTTATTGTTTTCCATTTATAATTATATTTTTCACACTATCCACAATTAACTTAGTATTATTTTTTTCTTTTACTTCTTTTTCTATTTTTTTACAAGCATGCATAACTGTAGAATGATCTCTGCCTCCAAAGTCTACTCCTATCTGAGGAAAAGACATATTGGCAATTTCTCTACAAAGATACATAGCAATTTGCCTTGGAAAAGCAATATCATTTGAACGTTTATTTCCTGACAAATCATCTTTATTGATGCTAAAATATTTTGCAACTGTTTCTTTTATAAAGTCACAAGAAATTACTTTTTCGCTTTCATATTTGAATTCATTAATAATATTTTCTGCAAGTTCTATAGTGATTGGACTATGAATTAAAGAAGCTCTTGCAACGATTTTATTAAATACACCTTCCAATTCCCTAATATTTGAATCAATTTTATTTGCTATATCAGATAAGATAAAATCATCTATCAAAATGTTTTCATCTTGTGCCTTTTTTCTTAAAATAGCTAAACGTGTTTCATAATCTGGACAAGAAATATCAGCTAGTAATCCCCATTCAAACCTAGATTTTAATCTATCTTCCAAAAATTGAATATCTCTTGGTGGTTTATCACTAGAAATAATAATTTGTCTTCCATCTTCATATAAAGAGTTGAAGGTGTGGAAAAATTCTTCTTGCACTCTTTCCTTTCCTGCAATAAATTGAATATCGTCTATTAAAAGAACATCAATACTTCTGTATCTATTACGGAAAACTTCATTCTTATTGTCTTTTATTGCATTAATCAATTGATTTGTGAATTTTTCTGAAGTTACATATAATACATTTTTATTTGTATTATTTTCTAAAATTCGATTTCCAATTGCATGCATTAAGTGCGTTTTTCCTAATCCAACACCACCATATAAGAAAAGTGGATTATAGGCTTTTCCTGGTTCATTCCCTACCGCTAAAGCAGCTGCGTGAGCAAAACGATTACTATTTCCTACTACAAAAGTTTCAAAAGTATATTTTGGATTTAATGTTGATTTATTGACTTCTACTTCTTCAGGAGAATTTGTGTTGGAATTATCTTTAATGACAATTTCATCATTTGCTTCTTCTTTTGATAAATCAACAACAGAAAAAGTCCAATCTTTGTTAGTGATATATCGTAAAGTATTAAAGATTAAACTTCTATATTTGTTTTCTATAAAATCTTTTTGAAATTCTGAAATTGTTGTAAAAACAATATTATCACCATCAATACTTCTGATATCTAAAGGCAAAATCCAAGTATCATAAGATATTTTTGTTACTTCTGGTTTTAATAGTTCTTTTATTTTTGCAACTAATTCTTCTTTATCGATTGCCATCTCATCATCCCTTCTTTTTAAAAGTTATCCACAAAGTTATCCACAAATGTTGATAATATTGTAACAATTCTGTAATGAAATCCGTTTTTTATACGAACAAAAATTTAAGTATTTTCAACAAAAAATGAATATTTTTTATGCTTTTCATATCATAACAAAATTATATAAAATAAGTCAATACAATTGTGGAAAAAATTTTTTTACTGTGGAAAACATCATAAAAAACTGTGGAAAACTAGCGGTTTTTTACAAAAATATTACAAAAAAAGACAAAATTTTTAGCAAAATGTGCAAAATGATAAAAAAATGGAAATACTCTTGACAATTGCATTTGTTTTAATGTATAATCGATATGCTTATTTAAAATTCAGAAAATATTTTCCAATTTTGGAATTTATATATATAAAAATCAATAGGAGGTGCGAATAGATGAAAAGAACATATCAACCAAAAAATAGACAAGAAAAGAAAGAACATGGATTTATGAAAAGAATGAAAACAAGATCTGGACAAAATATATTAAAAGCAAGAAGAGCAAAAGGTAGAAAAAAATTGAGTGCTTAAATTAATATATTGAAATTATTATTATTTTAAAAGGCCGCAAAAGCGAGCCTTTTAAATATAAATCAGATTATCTTTTTATATAATCTTTGCTTTTCTGAGAAGAAAGGACTAAAAAATGAAAAAAACAAAAATGTTAAAGAAAAATTATGAGTTTAAGAATGTCTTAAACAGAGGAAAATATTATTCTGGAAAATATATTGCAATTTTCATCAAACAAAATAATAAAAACATTAATTTTTTAGGAATTGCCGTCAGTTCTAAATCAGGAAAAGCAGTAAAAAGAAACTATGTGAAAAGAATTATAAGAGAAAATTATAAAAATATAGAAGAACACATAAAAACAGGGTATAATATCGTTTTTATATGGAAAAAACAACAAGAAATAGGACAAGCTTGTTATGATTATATGGAAAAAGATATTCAAAAAGTATTTAAAGATGCTGATTTGTTTTTAGAGGGATAATATGAAAAAAATACTTATTTTTTTAATCAATTTTTATCAAAAACATATTTCAAGTTGGTTAGAACAAAAAAATATTAGATGCAAATATTATCCTACGTGTTCAGAATATGCAAAACAAGCAATAGAAAAATATGGCACAATAAAAGGTGGCTTTCTATCAGTAAAAAGGATTTTAAAATGTAATCCTTTCTCAAAAGGTGGATATGATCCATTAAAGTAAATCTAGGAGGAAGCAGAATGTTTGAATTTTTTGCAAATATTTTTGGCTATTTATTAGCTTTTATATATGGATTTATAAATAATTATGGGCTGGCCATTATTGTTTTTACCATTTTTATAAAGATTTTATTTATTCCATTTTCGGTCAAGCAACAGAGGACAATGAAGAAAACCGCTAAAATTCAGGAACAAATGAAAGTGATTCAATTTAAATATAAAAATAATCCTGAAAAAATGAATCAAGAAATGATGGAATTATATAAAACAGAAAAGATGAGTCCATTTAGTGGTTGTTTCACAGCTATTATACAAATTATTCTTTTATTCTCAATCTTTTATTTAGTAAGATCACCATTAACATATATGCAAAATATACCAGAAGAGAATATGAATAACTATATTACACAATTACAGGAAAGTGGTAAATCCGTAAGCACTGCTTACCCAGAAATTGATATTATTAGAGAATATGAATTCTTGAAAGAACAAAATCCTGATGATGAATATATTGATAGAGCAAATCTAGAAATGAATTTTTTAGGATTAGACTTAAGTAAAGTACCACAACAAAATTTAACAGATTTCACAGTATATATTATCCCAGTATTGTATATCGTTTCTTCTTTTATATCAATAAAATTATCAACATCAATGCAACAAAAGAATCAAAAGAACGCAAAAGAAAGTGTTCCAATAGACGGAACAACAGGAAAAGAGCTAGTTCCAGAACAAGAGAAAGATGAAATGGATGCTGTAATGCAAACAAATAAAATGATGTCATGGTTTATGCCATTAATGTCTGTATCAGTTGCAATGATTGCACCATTAGGATTAGCGTTATATTGGTTAACAAATAATATTTTGATGATTATGGAAAGATTGATTTTAAATAAAGTAATAAAAACTGAGGAGGAAGAACAAGATGGATAAAACAATTATTGCAGAAGGAAGAACGACAAATGAAGCGATAGAGAATGGTTTGAAACAATTAAGAGTTTCAAAAGATAAAGTAGATATAAAAGTATTAGAAAATGAAGAAAAAAGAAGCTTCTTTAGCATTTTAGCCCCAAGAGTCGTAAAAGTAGAAATGACATTAAAAGAAGAAAAAATAGAAAAAAAAGAAGTAAAAGCTAAAAAAATTATTGAATTAACTGAAGAAGAACAAGCAAAAGCTGAAGAAAATGTAAAACAATTTATGGAAGAAATAAAAAAGGAATTACCTGAAAATACAACTTATGCAATTCATAAAGATAAAACAGGTTTAAATGTGGAAATATCAAATGAAAACTTAGGTTTTTTAATCGGATATAGAGGAGAGACATTATATGCTTTTCAAAGTATTTTATCAGCAATTGCAGGAAAAGATATAGACAAAAAAGTTCGAGTAATTTTAGATATCGAAGGATATAAAGCAAAAAGAGAAAAAACACTAGAAGAACTTGCAGAAAAGGTAGCAAAGACAGTTATAAAAACAAGAAAACCTGTAAAATTAGAGCCTATGCAAGCATATGAAAGAAAAATTATTCATAGTAAATTACAACAAAATGATAAAGTACAAACAGAAAGTATAGGGGAAGAACCTAATAGAAGAATTGTGATTTCTTTAAAGAAAACAAAATAAAAATTTGAGGTCAAAGGTCAAATTTTATACGGAATATGTATAAATTGCCTATGACCTCTTTTTTTTATTATTAGATAAAAATATATTTTTTTGTTCAATACAAACAATATTATGCAGAAAAATTGATAAATTTTTAATAAGTATTTTAAAAATTGACATAATATGATATAATCATTATTGACAAAAAAAGAGAGGTGAATTTCATGAGTACAATCGCTTCCATATCTACGGCTCCTCGGGATTGGGGGAATCGGTATTATTAGAATGAGTGGAAAAAATTGCTTTGAAATATTAGAAAAAATATTCAATCCAAAGAAACAAGAGAACATAGAAAATATAAAAGGATATACCATGAAATATGGGTATATTGTAGAAAATGAAAAAATAATTGATGAAGTCTTGGTTTCTTATTTTAAAGAGCCAATGAGCTATACAACAGAGAATATGTGCGAAATTAATTCACATGGTGGAAATGTTGTTATGAAAAAAATATTAGAATTATGTTTGAAAAATGGGGCAGAATTAGCAGAACCAGGGGAATTTACGAAAAGAGCATTTTTAAATGGTCGTATTGATTTAACACAGGCAGAATCTGTTATTGATGTCATTAATGCTAAAAGTGAGAAAGAAGTACAAGCAGGTATCAAACAATTAGAAGGTGGCTTATCTAAAGAAATTTCTGCAATTAAACAAGAAATTTTAGATGTTATGGTAAATATAGAGGTAGCAATTGATTATCCAGAATATGATGTAGAAGAAGTTACCAATAATGAAATTATGAATATGTTAAATAGTGTAGAAATTAAGCTAAATAAGCTAGAAAAAAGTTTTGATAATGGAAAAATATTAAAAGAAGGAATAAAAACGGCTATTATAGGGAAACCAAATGCAGGAAAATCATCTTTATTAAACAGAATCTTAAAAGAAGATAGAGCAATTGTAACCGAATTTGAAGGAACAACAAGAGATACCATAGAAGAGTTTGTAAATATTAATGGAATTCCTTTAAAATTAATTGATACAGCAGGAATTCGAAATGCAAAAGATGAGGTAGAAAAGATAGGAATCCATAAATCAAAAGAGATTGCTAAAAATGCAGATCTAATTATTGCTATTTTTGATGCTTCTAAAGATTTATCAAAGGAAGATAAAGAGATTTTAGAAATTATAAAAGGAAAAAAAGTGATTATTTTATTAAATAAAATAGA
This sequence comes from Bacillota bacterium, assembly GCA_963929465.1. GTDB lineage: Bacteria > Bacillota > Clostridia > TANB77 > CAG-508 > CAG-269. Next base: position 30,149 of record CAWVJG010000064.1, on the reverse strand, counting down.
TTTACAGCAGAAATTACACAAAGAGGATAAAGAATTTAGAGAAGTAACAGATAGCATTATAGAAATATCTGCATTAAATAATATTGGTATTGATGATGTATATGCAGAAATTACAAAATTATTTGAAATCAATGAAATTAATTTAGATAATGATTTGGTTATTACGAATATTAGACATAAAAATCTAATCCATCAAGCAATTGAAAGTATAAAAAAGACAAAAGAAACAATACAAGAAAAGATGCCAATTGATATTATTGCTGTTTATATAAAAGAGATTTTAGAAGATTTAGGAAATATTACTGGAGAATTTGTAACAGAAGATATTATTAATGAAATTTTTTCAAAGTTCTGTTTAGGAAAATAATCTTATCAGTGATAAACGAGAATCAAAAATAAGCAAAAAATAATTAAGGAAAATGTAATTTTATATAAAAATACAAAAATGAGCTTAAAATCGATTTTCGAAGCAAATAGACATAAGCAATAAAAATACATATAAAATAAAAATGTGAAACTACTAAAAAATGAAAAATCAAAAGAAAAAAGAAAGAATATAAAAAAGTAGTAGTAAAGAATACAAAAAAAGTAAAAGAAGAACAAAAAAGTTTAAAAAATTTACCTATCAATCAATGTAAACAAGGGGCGAACAAAAATCGAGCAACAATAGGAAAATAGCGAACTTTAGCAAACTGATACATAAAAAATACGAGTTATGTATACCGTGTTCGCAAAACAAATGATTGATAAAAAGGCAATGCTTAAAAAATGGTTTTACTAAAAAGTAAAATTCAAAATAAAAAAAGAACAAAACAAAGCTTTCTGTTTCACACGGAATGAAAAAAGGAGAGAAAAAATGGAATACAATGCAGGAGAATATGATGTAGCTGTTGTTGGTGCGGGACATGCTGGATGTGAAGCAGCACTTGCAGCAGCAAGATTAGGAATGAAAACATTAATTTTTTCAATTAGCTTAGAAGCAATTGCGAATATGCCATGTAATCCACATATTGGTGGAAGCTCTAAGGGACATCTAGTAAGAGAAATTGATGCCTTAGGTGGAGAAATGGGAAAAAACATTGATAAAACCATGATACAAATCAAAATGTTAAATACTTCAAAAGGGCCAGCGGTACATTCTTTAAGAGCGCAAGCTGACAGAAAGAAATATCAAGCTGAAATGAAACATACTTTAGAAAAACAAGAAAACCTAGAAGTTAAACAAGGGGAGATAGTAGATATTATTGTTGATAATGGAACAGTCAAGGCAATCAAAACAGATGTCGGTGCTGTTTACCATGTGAAAACAGTTATTTTAGCAACTGGAACATATCTAAAAGGAAAGATTTTTATTGGAGAATTCTCAAAGGAAAGTGGACCAGATGGCGTAGCTGCAGCTAATAAATTATCAGATGTCTTAAAAAATTTAGGAATTCCTTTAGTAAGATTTAAAACAGGAACACCAGCTAGAATTAATAGAAGAAGTATAGATTTTAGTAAAATGGAAATCCAAAAAGGAGATCAAGGGATAGAAGCATTTTCTTTTGAAGATGAACCAAAAGAATTTGAGCAAGTTGATTGTTATTTAACCTATACAAATGAAAAAACACATGAAATTATAAGAAATAATTTACATAGATCACCACTATATGCTGGAAAAATTGAAGGGACAGGACCTAGATATTGTCCTTCAATAGAAGACAAAGTAGTGAGATTTAGTGATAAGCCAAGACACCAAGCATTTGTAGAACCAGTAGGACTAGATACAGAAGAAATGTATATACAAGGAATGAGCTCATCACTTCCAGAAGATGTGCAAATTGCTCTTTATAGAACAATACCAGGTTTAGAACATGCAGAGTTTACAAGACCAGCTTATGCAATAGAATATGATTGTATAGACCCATCAAACTTAAAATTATCCTTAGAATATAAAGGAATTGATGGATTATTTATGGCAGGGCAAATCAATGGAACATCAGGATATGAAGAAGCTGCAGCACAAGGACTAATTGCAGGAATTAATGCAGTACAAAAAATAAAAGGAAAAGAGCCATTAATATTAGATAGAGCACAAGCATATATTGGTGTTTTAATTGATGATATTGCAACAAAAGGAACCAATGAACCATATAGAATGATGACATCTAGAGCAGAATATAGGCTACTTTTAAGACAAGATAATGCAGATTTAAGATTAACGGCAATTGGACATGAAATTGGCTTAATATCAGATGAAAGATATCAAAAGTTTTTGAATAAAAAAGAAAATATAGAAAAAGAAAAAGAAAGATTACAACATTTAGTCGTAAAACCAACAGAAAAAGTAAATAAGTTTCTAGTAGAACAAGGAACGTCAGCACTAACAAATGGAACAAAAATGGCAGAATTATTAAAAAGGCCAGAATTAAATTATCAAAACTTAGGTGAAATAGACGAAAATAGACTTGAACTTTCAAAACAAGAACAAGAAGAAGTAGAAATTCAAATAAAATATGAAGGATATATTAAATTACAAGAAGAACAAGTGAAAAAATTCAAAAAATTAGAAGAAAAAATATTACCAGATGATGTAGACTATGAACAAATTAAAGGAATTAGCTTAGAAGGAAGACAAAAATTAAATAAATTTAAACCACATTCTATTGGACAAGCATCTAGAATATCAGGCGTTTCACCAGCTGATGTATCTGTACTTTTAATTTATTTACAACAATTAAAAGAAAAACAAAATTAATCATAAAGTTGCCAAAGGGGACGGGCCATTTTGGCAACTTTTATAAAATAAATTTAAAATTATAAAAAGGTTGCCAAAATGACCCGTCCCCTTTGGCAACTAAAGAAAGGAATAAGAAAATGGATATAAAAGAATTTTCTGATTTGATGATAGATTATGGAAAAGAAATCAATATTGTGTTTACAGAGGAACAATTGCAAAAATTTTATCAATATATGAATTTACTAATTGAATGGAATGAAAAAATAAATTTAACAGCAATTGTCGAGCCGAAAGAAATTATTTTAAAACATTTTATTGATTCTTTGACGATTATAAAATATATTGAGCCAAACAAATCTGTTATTGACATTGGAACTGGAGCAGGTTTTCCAGGGATTCCTGTTAAAATAATGAGAGAAGATTTAGATATTACTTTATTAGATTCATTAAATAAAAGAATCCACTTCTTAAACGAAGTGATACAAAAACTAGAGTTGAAAAATATAACTGCTATACATGCTAGAATTGAAGAGTTTGCAAAAAATAAACAATATAGAGAAGCATTTGATGTGGCTACTTCAAGAGCGGTGGCAAATTTGACTACTTTGTCAGAATATATGTTACCAATGGTTGATTTAAAAGGAATGGCAATATGTATGAAAGGTTCTGAAATTAATGAAGAAATTTCTAAGAGTAAAAATTCTATAAAACTATTAGGAGGAAAAATTGATAAGATAGAAGAATTTACACTTCCAAAAAGTGATAATAGAAGGAATTTAATTTTAATAAAAAAAGAAAGACAAACACCTGGGAAATATCCTAGAAAGCCTGGAATTCCTTCAAAAGAGCCACTTTATTAGAAATAAAAAAATGAAAGAAAAAAAGTCAAAAAAATTGTGAATTTTTATTGACTTTTTTTTTATATTTATATATGATTATTATAGAATACAAACAAACTAAAGAGTAAATGTTAACTAAAAATGGAGGCGAAAGATTTTGGGAAAAGTTATATCAGTTGCAAACCAAAAAGGGGGCGTTGGAAAAACAACGACAACCGTTAATTTAAGCACAATATTAGCAAAGAAAGGGAAGAAAGTATTATTAATTGATGCTGATCCTCAAGGAAATGCGACAAGTGGCTTAGGAATTGAAAAAGAGGTAGAGTTTTCTACATATGACATTTTAGTAAATGATACAGAAATAAAACAAGCACTTCAAAAAACAGTAATAAAAAATTTATTGTTATGTCCTTCTAATATGAATTTAGCAGGAGCAGAAGTAGAGTTAGTATCTATGATGTCAAGAGAGCAAAGATTAAAAGAAAAGTTAGAGGAAATAAAAGATGTTTTTGATTACATTTTTATAGATTGTCCTCCATCATTAGGTCTAATTACATTAAATGCTTTCACAGCTTCAGACAGTGTATTAATTCCTGTGCAATGTGAGTATTTTGCACTAGAAGGATTAGGACAACTGTTAAATACTGTAAATTTGGTTAAAAAACATTTAAATAAGTCCATCACGATAGAAGGGGCTTTACTAACCATGTATGATATAAGAACCAATTTATCAAACCAAGTTGTAAAAGAAGTAAAAAAATATTTTAATGATAAAGTATATAAAACAGTTATACCAAGAAATGTAAGATTAAGTGAAGCGCCAAGTTATGGAATGCCTATTACAGAATATGATCCTAGATCTAAAGGGGCAAAAGCATATATAAAATTTGCAAAAGAGTTTTTGAAAATGAATGAAGAAGAGAAAAAAGCAAAACATATGATATAAATTTGTAAAATTCTAAGAATTAGAAACACAATTTAAATAGAAATATAGAAAAATACAAAAATGAGATAGAAAAAAGAAAAGGAGGAGATATACATGGCTAAAATGTCAGGGTTAGGAAAAGGATTAGATGCATTATTTGGACCAGCACCAGAAGAAGAACAAATGCAAGAAAATGATATATTAAAAAATTTAAAGGTAACAGAAGTGGAGCCTAATAGAGATCAACCAAGGAAAAATTTTGATCAAGAAGCTTTAGAGGAATTAGCAGAATCTATAAAAGAATATGGATTAATACAACCAATTGTTGTAACAAAAAAAGATGGATATTATGGAATCGTTGCAGGAGAGAGAAGATGGAGAGCTTCTAAAATAGCGGGATTAACAGAAATTCCAGCCATTATAAGGGAAGATAATGAAAGAATTAATTCTGAAATTTCACTAATAGAAAATATGCAAAGAGAAGACTTAAATCCTTATGAAAAAGCTTTAGGGGTTAGAACTTTAATTGATAATTATGGATTATCTCAAGAAGAAGTAGCTAAAAAGTTAGGAAAAGGAAGAAGTACAATTGCCAATATTGTTAGAATTTTAAATTTAGAGCCTAGAGTATTAGAAATGGCAAAAGAAGGAAAATTAACAGAAGGACATTGTAAAGCATTACTTGCAATTACAGATCCAGAAAAACAATATAAAACAGCTATACAAATGCTAGAAAGAGGTGCAACCGTAAGACAAGTTGAGAAAAAGGCAAGAGTAAAAGAAACCAAAGAGGAATCAGATAGAAATCATATATTATATAAAAGTATAGAAGATAATTTTCAAAGTTTCTTTGGATCTAAGGTAAGATTAGATGCAGGAAAAAGAAGGGGAAAAATTATCATAGAATATACTTCTAATGATGATTTAGAGAGAATATTAAATTTAATAAAATAAACAAAAAAGGTTGAGAACAGGGTGTTCTAACCAAAGTTGTACTTCAGAAAGGAATGATTTAATAAATGGAAATGCTCATGGATTTTTTAAGAACAGATACATTTTTAATTATAATATCTGTGATTTTATGCATACTTGTAATCGCTTTTATCATTTTGTTAGTAAAATTGTTTTCAATAAATAAAAAATATAAAACTTTTATAAATAAACTAGGAGATGGGAATAATATAGAAGAAGACTTAGAAAACTATATGTATCGAGTAGAAAGAGTAGAAAAACAAAATGCGGAAATTCGAGGACTTATTAATACGATAGATACCAATATGGAAAATTGCATACAAAAAATTGGGATTGTGAGATACAATGCATTTAAAGATACAGGAAGTGATTTAAGTTTTGCGCTTGCTATGTTAGACGAAAAAAATAATGGCGTCGTATTAAATGGTATTTATTCTAGAGAAATGTCTAATATTTATGCAAAACCTGTAGAAAATGGAAAATCCACATATACCATTTCTGAAGAGGAACAACAAGCAATTCAAAAAGCAATGGAAAATCAAAATATATATAGGATAAAGGAACAATGAATAAAATAATTAGCAAAGTAAAAGAAAAAGATGATATCATCATCTTTTTTGTGATATTCTGTATTTCTATAGGTGTTACACTCAATATGTCAGTTTTATCCGTAGATGAGGTATGGAATTTTCAAAGTGCATATAAATTATATAATGGATATGAAATATACAAGGAATTTAATGTTATTGTTACACCATTGTTTTTTTGGTGCACAGAACTTATATTTCGTATTTTTGGAGCAAATTTGGCTGTTTTTAGAATAAGTCATTGTGTTTTGATGGCTACTTATTTTTTACTTTCTTATAAATTGCTAAAAAAATTAGGAATATCAAAACCAATTTCGCTTTTTGTAACTTTGGGATTTATTATTTTAGAAATTTATGAAGTCATTGGTTTTCCTTTACTAAAAACAGGGGGAAACTATAATCAAATGGCTATGCTATTTGTTATTTTAGGAATGTACTTTTTAACAAGTGAACGATTTCATAAAAATTATATATTACAAGCAATGATTAGTGTATTAACATTTTTAGCTAAACAAACAATAGGTATATATTATATGATTGCAAATATTCTTTATTTGCTTGTTTCAGATAATTCTAAGGAAGAAAAAATAAAAAAAGGTATACAATATATTGTATTTACCGCATTGGGATTAGCACTATTTTTATTTGTTTTACTTCTTAATAACAGTGTATATGCGTTTTTTGATTATGTACTTGGAGGCATATTGGAATTTGCAGATAAAAATACGGCTTTTGAAGTCAAAAGTTTAGCTTATTTAGTGGGGATTATAGGAATCAATATTGTTACAAATATATTTGTTTTAAAAAAGAAATGCTTTTCAAGGCAACAAGAAGAAAGTATAAAAAGACTATTCATATTTTCTATTATATTTGCTTTTATGGCATATCCAATTGTTAATGCATTTCATGTTATACTAGCTATCTATTTTAGTGTGATTAATTTAGTATATATTATATATTATTTGTTTAAAGATTTTAAAGACAATATAAGCAAAATTTTGAAAGTAGTTAATTTGATATGTGTCATAGGGGGCATTGCTTTTTCAGGGTATCATCTGTTAGAATGGAAAAACACAATACAAAGTGAAAGCTATCCATATTCATGGAAAGACCCTTTTTTTGGAGGTGTTATAACCCAAGAGGAATATGAGAAAAATCAAGCGGTTATACAATATATTGAAAGTAATGATAAAAATGTGATTGTTCTTTCAGAAAAAGCAGCACTATATATGGTACCATTAAAAAGAAACAATGGAGATTTTGATTTGCCATTCAAAGGAAATTTGGGAAGCCAAGGAGAAGATGGACTAATAGAAAAAATTAAACATATAGAAAATACACAATTTTTGATTTACAATGGTGAAGAAAAAGTTGTATATCAAGAAGTTGAAAAAACAAAAGAATATATTAAAAATACAATGGAATGTATTGGAAAAATAGATGAATTCGATATATATGAATAAGAAGGTACGAAAATGCAAAAAAATATAGAAAATGCTATTGACAAATGTTCCTAAAAATGCTAAGATAAATACTGTCGCTGGACATTTGTCTAAGATATGGAGAGGTGGTCGAGTTGGTTTATGGCACCAGTCTTGAAAATTGGCGTGCGTTTGTAGCGTACCGTGGGTTCGAATCCCACCCTCTCCGCCAACAACATAAAAGTTAGATAAGATTAAACTATCTAACTTTTATTTATAAAAAAATATATGGAGATGTACCCAAGTGGTGAAGGGGACTGTTTGCTAAACAGTTAGGTCCCGAAAGGGGCGCGGAGGTTCGAACCCTCTCATCTCCGCCAAACAAAATAAAGAATAAAAAAAGAGTTTAGAGTTTTTTTAAGAACTAAACTCTTTTTTGCACTAAGGGGGTAAATATATGTTATATTTCTAAAAAATAGAAAGTATATCATGGTGAGAATACGAAAATATAGTTGAAAATTCGGAAAAAATGAAGTATAATAATAGTAAGAGCGATATTTTGAGATAAAGGAGGGGAAAGCAATGACAAGAAATAAAATATTTATGAAAATAATTTTTATATGTATGGTTATGGCTTTATGTTTGGTATGTTGTATGACAGAAGTAAAAGCAGTAGATGAAGATGATGTAGAAGCCCTTGTAAAAGATTATCTAGATGATCGAAAAGCAGTTGAGGAGAGAATTTCATCATTCAACAGAGAAGAAACTGAAGATTGGCTAACACAGGTAAAAACGTATGAAAGTGATAATACAGTAATAACAGGAGTAACAGACCCTGTATATAACATTTCGGACGAAGAGATGAGTGCGGTACAAAAGATAAGGCATGCACTAGAAACCAGACTAACTCAAATATCAGGAGAAGAGCAAAAAGATAACTTAGATGAAGAAGAGATGATGGATTGGTCTCTTGAAGAAATCAGAGACTGGTTGAGTAAAAACAATCCAGATTCTGCAGGGTTATCAACTGATTTAAGAAATAAATGGAAAGAAACAATTGATGCTGCTGATTACCCTACCGAGGGAAAAGAGGTCTTAAAAAAGAAAGTAGATGGTGAGACAGTATCAGATTTATATGATGATGCCATTGATGAGGTCTTTGATACAGCAGAGTCTCCAATATACAATTATCCTACAAAATTAGGTTCAAATGATAATGCAGAAGAAAGTCTAGAAGAAGTCATAACTGATGGAAATCGTTTTACATCAACAGGAACATTACAACTTAAAGAGGGGGCACTACCAAATTTTTCGAGAACAATGTATAATATTTTATTAGCTGTAGGTGTTGCGGTTGCTGTTATAGTAGGAGCAATTATTGGTATAAAATTAATGGTAGCCCCAATAGAAGAAAAAGCAGAAGCAAAAAAATTGTTAGTTCCTTATGTAGCAGGATGTGTAGTGGTATTTGCTGGATTTGGTATTTGGCAATTAGTTGTAACAATTTTGCAAGGAATATGAGGTGATGGGTATGAAAAAAATTTTTTTTATCACAATCATAGTTATTATATTAATGTTAATACCATATAATTTCACATATGCAAAGGTAATGGGAGAAGGTGCAGAAAATGGTGGTACAGGTAATCAAGATTTTGGATTAGGAGATTTGGAAAATTATAAAGGAACAAATCCAGAATCACAAACTTTACAAAATGCAACCAATAATATTTTAGGAATTATTCAAGCAGTTGGAACAGTCGTATCTGTTGGAGCATTAATAGCAATAGGTATAAAATATATGTTAGGTAGTGTAGAGGAAAAAGCAGACTATAAACAAACATTAAAACCCTATATAATAGGTGCATTTATACTATTTACAGGTACTACTTTACCAAACTTAATATATCAATTTGCACAAAATATATAAAAAATGTTGAAAAAACTTTTTTAAAATGTTATAATATAAAGTAGAAAGGTATTTAATATATAGAAATAAAAGGAGGAAGAAATATGAATAAGGTTGTAGTAAAAATAGTAAGTATGATTTTAATAACAATGGCAATTATATCTATTGCAGTAAATTGTTTTGCATTAACACCAACTGATATTAAACCAACAGAAAACCCAACAGGATATTCAGAAATTAATACTTTAGGAAATAATTTAGTAGGAATTCTTCAAGTTGTAGGTGTTGTTTTAGCAGTTGTTATCATCATTGTTTTAGGTATTAAATATATGCTAGGAAGCGCAGAAGAAAAATCAGAATACAAAAAGTCAATGCTTCCATATGTAGTTGGTGCTGCATTTATTTTTGCAGGTTCAATTTTTGCTAACGTTATTTACCAATTCTTTACTGGAATGTAATAGGAACATATCAGAATGAATTTTATAGAAAACAGAAATTAGATTATCTAATTTCTGTTTTTTCTATTACATAAATATTACAGTTATATTAAAAATATATTATTTTATACTTTTTTATGCAAAAATGTTACAATTTTTGCGTTTTTTTGTTATAATAGAATATAAGTAAAAGTGTTTTTTTGAAGGGAGAAGGATATGGGACCATATAATCTACCAAGAAATGTAAAAGGAGAAGGAAGAATACTCTTTATATTTTCAGTAAAAGCTTTGTTATTTACTATGGCAGGAGCAGGTATAGGCATTATTTTTTATTTGATTTTTAATATGATTGGAATGACTTTTGTCGGATTTATATTTGTGGGAGTTTTGGGATTAATCGGCTTTTTAATAGGAACTTTTAAAGTACCAGAGACAACAGCATTTGAAATCACAAAGAAAACTGGTGGAGAAAACATTGATGAGGTTATTAAACGATATATTGAATTTAAAATGCAAAAAAATAAAATATACATTTATCAAGATGAAAAAAAGAACGTAGGGGGGGAAACAAAAGATGGATAATATGGATGCAAATGCATTATCAGGAGTACTATCAATTGCATTAGGTGTGGCTTTTACAATTTTAATTATTTTAGTAGTCATATTGATTGTTTTAAAATTTAGAGATAGTAGCCAGAAAAAAGAAAATAACCAAAAGAGTGATATGTTAGGAAACAACAAAAACGATGATAAAGACAAAAATAAAACAACAGGAGAATATAAGCAATATAATAAACAATCTATTTATGATTTTATGGAATTTGACAAAATAGAAGATAATATGATTATTCAAAAAAATGGAAAAAGATATTTAATGATTGTAGAATGTCAAGGAATTAACTATGACTTAATGTCAAAGGTTGAAAAAGTAGGAGTAGAAGAAGGATTTCAACAATTCTTAAATACTTTAAGACATCCTATACAAATCTATATCCAAACCAGAACAGTCAATTTAGAGGGAAGTATTGCTACATACAAATCAAAAGTAAAAGAAATAGAAAGTAAATATAACCAAATGGCATTTCGTTATAACCAAATGAGAGAATCAGATGTATATACACAAGAAGATTTAGAGGAATATTGGTTTGAACTAACAAAACAAAGAAATCTTTTAGAATATGGAAGAGATATTGTAAGTAATACAGAAAAAATGAGTTTGAATAAAAACATTTTAAATAAAAAATATTTTATCATTATTCCATATTTTGTGGAAGATAGTTCAGAAAAATATGACAAAGATGAAATTAGAAATATTGCTTTTTCTGAATTGTATACAAATGCACAAGCAATTATTAGAACTTTATCTTCATGTTCCGTAAGTGGAAAGATATTGTCTTCAAAAGAATTAGTAGAATTATTATATGTGGCATATAACAGAGATGATTCAGAAGTATTTGGTATTGATAAAGCTATGATGGCAGGATATGAAGAATTATATTCAACATCAGAAGATGTATTCGAAAAGAAAATAAGAGTATTGGATGAAGTAATTCATGATAGAGCAATTGATTTAGCAAATGAAACAATTGATAAAGTGAGATCAAAACCAGAACAAATTGCTAAGGAAAAAGAAGAAAATTTGGATGAATTAATTAGAAGAATGGCAGCACTTGTTATAAAGGAAAATGAATCTCATGTTGGACAAGATGTGGCTGAAGAAGCAATTAAAGAAATCGAAAGTGATGAAGGAGGAAACGCAAATGAGAAAGTCCAAAAGAAAGCTACAAGAACAAGAAATGCAAAGACAGTTAATGAAAAGTGAAGAACCTGGAATTTTAAAAAAGCGTACAATTAAAGAAATTATAGCTCCATCAGGTATTGATGCTTCTAAAATTGATCATCTGGAAATTATATCTAATGTAACAAGATATGCGAGAAGCTTTTTTGTTTCAACATTACCTCGTATGTGTAGTTTCCCAGAATTATTTAGGGATTTATACTTTTTCGGAGATGTTAATACATCTATATATATTACACCAGTTCCAGAATCAAGATCACAAAACGAATTAAATAAAGTAATTAATGAGTTAGAGACAGAAAGGCTTGTTGCCGCAGACAGAGGAAATATTAATAGGGAAAGTACATTAACCCAAAAAAGATTTGAAGCAGAACAATTAAGAGATGAAATTGCAGCAGGATATAACAAAATGTATGAAGCATCTATTATTTCTACCTTGTTTGCATATAGTTTAGAAGATTTAGATAGATTAACAAAGATGTTAGCAACAGAAGTTTCAAAATCTTTAGTAGGTATTAAAAGTGCATGGGCGATTCAAGAAAAAGCTTTTAAATCAAATTTGCCATTAATGGATGATAAAATCAAAAAAATACATTCGTTTGATAGCAGATCAATGGGAACGGTATTCCCATTCACAACTTCAGAAGTGGGACATTCTACAGGTGTACCATTAGGATTTAATAAACAAACTGGAACACCAATTTTATTTGATAACTTTCATCCTTCTTTAACTAATTATAATATGGTTATATTTGCAAAATCTGGTGCTGGAAAATCTGTTACAATGAAAACATTAATATCAAGATCATCAGTATTAATGGGAATAGAAAGTTTAGCATTAGATGCAGAAGGAGAATATAAAATTGTGGCAGAAAGCTTAGGGGGGATTAATGTTGTACTAAGCCCAAGCTCAAAAACTGTTATTAATTTATTTGATATTGAGCCAGAAAATGTAAAAGATGAAATCACTGGAAGAGAAAGAACTGTACTAAATGTAGAAAATAAAGTAGAAGATGTTACACAAGCGTTATTAACAATGGCAAGAGGTAGTACAAGAAGTCAAGAGGTAAATGAGGTAACAAAACAAGTTATTGCAGAAGCTGTATCAGAAGAATATGCAAGTTTAGGAATTACCAATAATCCAATGAGTATTTATAAATCAGGAGAAAATTTCTTAAAAGGCGATAAATTATATAAAGAAAAAAAAGAAATGCCAACAATTGGTAGTTGGTATAAAAGAATAGAGAAAAAGGCACAGGAAAATAGAAATGTGGATTATCAATACCATTACAGTTATCTATTAAAAGTTATGAGACAATATATTAGAGAGTATAATGGTCAGATGGCTTATTTTGACGGACAATCTACATTTGAATTGTTAGATGGAGCACCATTTATTAACTTAGATATTTCTCAACTAGAAGAAAGATTTGCAAGACCACTTGCACAACAAATACTACTTTCATGGATATGGGAGAAATATGTTAAGAAAAATAGTGAAGACAGAAAAAGAGCAAGACAAAAGAGAGTTTTAGTAGATGAGGCTTGGATGTTATTGCCATATCCAGAAGCAGTAGATTTTTTAAATACAATGGCAAGACGTGCTAGAAAAAGAAATGTATCATTGGCTATTATATCTCAAAGATTCCAAGACTTTTACGAAAAACCAGAAGCACAAGCAGTATTAACATCATCAGATACAAAATTGTTTTTAGCACAAGATAAATCTGAAATTGAACAACTAAAACAAGTATTTAAGTTAAGTGAAGGAGAAGCAAACTTCTTAGTCACATGCTTAAAAGGAGAAGGTCTTTTGAAGGTAGGGGGAGATACAGCTATTTTGCAAATTACACCAACTGCTAAAGAATTTGAATTTGTGGAGACCAACTTAAATAAATTAGCAAAGATGAGAAAAAGGACAGGCTAACTAAAATAGGAGGAAAAAATGAAGAATCATACAAAATTCAATATCATACAAAAGATGGTCATAGCCTTAGTAATTGTCGTGATACTTTTTACTTGTATAATACCTAAAAATGTATATGCTGCTCCTGAGGATGATGGAAATGGGATTGCAGGAGGATTATTAAAAGAGGTTGTACAATTGTTTGCGTCTTTAGGTGATGTGGTTATGGGAGCCTTAAATAAATTTATGTTAGGTACTGATGAATTCTTTTCTGCAATGTTGGATCAAGGTGATGTCAACCTAAATGAAGGTTCAGGCTCATGGTTAACAAATGGTATTACAGATTCCACACCAGCAGATGTAGTTGTGCCAGATGATTATATGGATGAAAAGACTTTTTTATTAGATGCATCTACCTATAAAGTTCCTAATATGTTATATTCACCAGAAAATATTTTTGCAAATAATATAGCAGCTTTGGACGTAAATTTTTTAAGTCCTAATAATTATACATCAGTTATTACAGGTGATACAACTGCAATGGAAGCCTCAGAATCAGCAGCAGGAAATTTGCAATATACAATTGCTTCTTGGTATCGATCTTTTAGAAATATTGCAATTGTAGGACTATTATCTGTATTAGTATATTTGGGAATTCGAATTCTAATTAGTTCTACAGCAGCAGATAAAGCAAAATATAAAGAATCTCTTAGAGATTGGTTTATGGCATTATGTTTGGTTTTTGTTATACATTTTATTATGTCAGGTATTTTGATGTTAGTAGACAATTTTAATGCATTATTTTCAACTGGAATTAATGAGGGCATTATTGTACAAGCAACACATAGTGACGAAGGTGAAAATCCAGATGAAGCAAATTTTAAATTTAGAACCAATTTAATTGGATTAGCGAGATTTAAAGCACAAGCAGACCAATGGCAAGATGCAACAGCCTATACGATTATATATTTAGCACTAGTCATTTATACATGTATGTTTACTGTCTTATACTTTAAGAGGTTTTTATGGATGGCATTTTTTACAATGATAGCACCATTAGTAGCACTTACATATCCAATTGACAAAGCTGGAGATGGACATGCACAAGCCTTTAACTTATGGTTTAAAGAATATACTATGAATGCAATTATACAACCAGTACATTTAATTTTATATGATGTGTTTGTAACATCTGCAATCGATTTAGCAACTAATAACCCAATCTATGCAATTGTTGCAATTGCCTTCTTGATACCAGCAGAGAAGTTTATCAAGAAAATGTTCAGATTGGATCAATCTCAAACAGAAGGAGATTTTGGTTCATTTGCGGGTGGAGCCCTTACAATGCAAGCTATGAATTCATTATCTAAATTAGGAAGTGGTGTAAGTTCAAAAGCAAAAAGTAAAAATAGTGGAAGTAGTGATGAAGATGATGGAGATAATGGAAGAATCATGTTTGCAAAAAGAGATGATTCTGATAAATTAAATTCATTTAATGATGGTAGTACAGATTCAAAACCATTACCAAGTGGAAGTGAAAATGATGAAGATAATCAAGGAGAAGATGTTAGAACTGCAAATAATGATGGTAATGATACAGAAAATGATGGAGACAATCCAGATAGTTATTATGGGGCTTATAACAGTAGTTATGGAAATAATGATCAAAGTGAAAATGATCCAGATGAAATGGAGGACAACGATACATATTATGCTTCAGGATTAAATGATACAGACAACAATCCAACTGATGAAAATGATGCAGAAGATGGTGACGTAGACGACGATGATGATAAACAAAAAGAACGAGAAAAATTAGAAAGACGAGGATGGAGTCCAGAAGAGATTGATAATTATATGAAATTATCAGATACAAATAAAAGAAAAGCAAGAAGAGATAGGAGAGTGCAAAAAAGGTTAGAAAAACAGGGATATTCACCAGAATATATTAGTGGATATATTAACAGACTTCCTCCACCAATAAAACCAGCAGGGGTTGGTAGACTAGCATTAAAAGGAGCAAAAACATTAGGAAAAGGAGCAACATTTGCAGGAAGAGGTCTTGTAAGAGCAACAGGAATGATAGGTGGAGCAACTGTAGGACTAGCAGCAGGTTTAACTACTGGAGATATGTCAAAGACATTTCAATATGCAGCTGCTGGTGCTGTGGCAGGAAATTTAATGGGAAAAAATGCTAATAAGTTAGCAAGTAGAGCAGCAAATGCAGCTATGAGTGCGCCAGGAAAAATGAATCGTAAAGTGAATAATATGTTAGATAGTTGGAATACAGATCTTTACGGACCTGCATATGCAAGACAGCAAAGGATGGATAGACAAAATCGACAAGCAAGAACTAAGATGTTAAGAAGTGAAACTGAAAGAGAAAAAGCAGAAGAATGGATGGGAGAAAATGATTTTGATGGTAGTATAGAAGATGTAATCAATGCAAAAGCAGATTTATATGAAGCAGGAATAACTGATGATAAATTGATGGCAGATGTCATGAAAACAGAATATAATAATACAGGATCATTATCAGGTAAAAACCATCAACAATATGTGGATGCAGCAGCATTTATTAAGAAACAAAATTATAGTAAAGATAATATAGAAGATGAAGACAAGATGAGAAGAATGGAAGAAAGAGTACAAACAATGGTATCAAATCCAAATGATCAATTAAAAGTTATGCAAATGACGTCACAAATATTAGGGGCAGATAAGACATATGAATTACGTAGACGTGAGGGTAGAACAAGAATTGGTCAACCACCAAAAGCAAAAGAGGAAAAACCAACCAATAATTCACCAGAAGGTTCAGGAGAAGATAAATCACCAACACCTCCACCAAAAGGTCCAGGAGGAGGTCAAGCGCCAACATCTACACCAAAAGGTTCAGGAGGAGGCAAAGCGCCAACATCTACACCAAAAGGTCCAGGAGGAGGTCAAGTGCCAACACCTAAACCAAAAAGTTCAGGAGGAGACAAATCGTCAACACCTAAGCCAAAAAGTTCAGGAGGAGGTCAAGGACCAATATTTACACCAAAAAATAGAGGACAAGATAGCAAAAATACAAACAGCCCATCTATTGACGATCTAGAAGAAATACCACCACCATTAGAATAGTGAAAAAGGTGATTATAATTAATACGAAATCTTAAGGAGGGATATATGCATAAATTATTAAGATTTTATAGTCAAAATCGATTGAGAGTGTGGGCAACAATATTAGGAATTATATTTATCCTAGTCGTTATTCAAGTATTAAATTCCATCTCGAGAAATCAGATGGAAGCGCAAAATCAAAATATTTTAGAAGAAGAAACAACATTATCTAATGTTGTTTCTTATGATAATCAAAGTCAATCGATAATATCAGGTGAAGATGTACCAGAACAATATCGAGAAGATTTTGGAAATCTTATAGAACAATTTTTTAATTATTGTACCAATCATGAATCACAAAAAGCATACAATTTGTTGGCCCAAGACACAATTGATGTATTATATCCAACAGAGGAAATATTTGAAAGTTCTTACTGTTCAGAAAAGTTTTCAGGAGATAAAGATTTCTCTTTTCAATCTTATATAAAATCAGGAGATTTATATATTTATCAAGTGAAAATTTTTGATAATATGTTAGCAACAGGAATTTCAAATGATACATACTATGAAGACTATGTAACGATTACACCAGAAGATGGGGAATATAAATTAAATATTAATAACTTAATTGCTATAAAGGATATTTTTCAAAATTATAGTAATGATGTATTAGACATTACTGTGAGGGATTCACAAGTATTTATGAATTATGAAATTTATTCTTTTGAAATTACCAATAAAACAGATAAAACCATTTTATTAGACTCAAGAGAAGATACAAATACAACATATCTTACAGATAATTTGGGAAATCAATATAGCTCTCTTCTATATGAAAATAATGAAGAAGAATTAACTTTTAAACCAGGAGAAACAAAAAGAATTTCGATAAGATTTAGTGATACATATAGAGAGGGTCTTGTGATAACTGGAATTACATTTGGAGATATAATATTAGATGATAATACATACGAAAACGGAAATGAAGTAGAAAGAAGCACTTTTGAAATAGAATTATAAATGAACGAAAAGAGGTGATAAAATGGAAACATTCGGAAAAATAAAGGGGTTTGTCAAACAAGTAGGAAAGGCAATTGTAGCACTTCCTTTGGTAATAAAATTAGTTACAATTTTGAGCATTTTAGTATTGACAAGTACATTTTTTTCATGGATTACTGAAATTGTTTTTGGTGGTAATACCTCAACGGTAATTTATGAAGATTTGGAAATTGAAGATGTAGCTGAATTAATACAGATTAAAGGAAATGAAACGACAGGGTATTATTTAGACTTTGTAGATGATATTGATGAAAAGTTAGAAGATATCATTGAAACAATCAATACAAGTGGATGGTATCATGATGTACCAAGTGATGTAGATTTTTTGAAAAAATTAATTCAAGCAGAAGTGGTTACCAAATTTCCTAATTTAGGAGGAGAAATTCCAGAAGGAGAAAGTGGCTTCCAAGGTGTAATTAATGTTAAAAGGGTAACACCCAATAAGGCTGTTGGAGAATTGAAGAATACAGGACAAGGAGAAACCAGTGTATTAGAGCCAGAGAGTTCGTATACAGATGTATCTTTAACACCAAGAGAAGAAGAAATCCAAAGTTGGGAAGAAGGTAAACAACTTGTTTTATATAATAATGCCTATGTATATGAAGAAGATGCAAATGTATGGATAAAGAAACAAAATGAAGACTCTAGTTATGTTATTATTGATAAAGATGATAAAGTAACCTATACAGGAAATTATGAAAAGGTGGAAGATCATCTAAATGATACAGTTGTATTTTATGTTGAAGTAAAAAGTGGAGATATTACAGGATATATCAGATCAAAAGATATCAATATACGTTCTAGTGATGGAGATTATATTAAGGAAGAAGATGAAACAGATTCAGATGAACCACCTTCTATAACGCCAGAATTTGATGCACCTTCAGTAAACCCATCTAATGATTCATTTACAATATTAGATCAAACTAGTTCAGCGGAAACAACAACTAGAACAAATGCAACAGTAAGTTCAAGAGCAAAAGATTCTAGCGGAAGAGAAATTGTTGGAGAAGAAGGCGATCAATTTACAGTTGCAATTGCGGCTGGACATAATAACACAGATGACAAAGGAGCAACATCAACATCTGGAGATTTAATAGAAGAAGAATTAACCATTCAAGTAGCAGAAAGAGTGCAAGAATTGATAGAATCTACATATTCTAATGTAACAGTTGTACAAACAGGAAGTACCTCTAGTAATCCAGGAGGTATAAAAGTAAGTGAAAGAACAGAATTAGCAAGGCAAGCAAATCCAGATTTATGTATACAAATTCATTTTAATGCTGCCGATAGTGCAGATGGTAATGGTGTAGAAGTTATTTATAAAGAAGGGGATGGATATTCTCAACAATTGGCAGAAATATTATCAGATAGTATATCTTCTGCTATGGGATTAGAGAACCGTGGAGCAGGTGCAGATACAGAAATTGCTGCAGTTGGAAGTTTAGGGATTATAGAAAACTCAGCTTCTAGTGGATTTCCATCAGTTGTTACAGAAGGTGGATTTTTAACAGGGAATGTTGATGCAGATGTTATTAGAAATAATGGTGTAGAGAAATATGCACAAGGAATTGTTAATGGAATCAAAAAATATTTAGAAGCAGATCATTCAGGTTATAGTGCAACAGAGGACGGTGTTAGTGAAGTTACAAGTAGTATTGAATCTCGTGTTGTTAATATGAAATATGTAACACCAGAAGAATTTGAAACGTTGAAAGCAAGTGGAAATGTAGAAGAAGCAACAAAGTATTTTACATTAAATGAAGATAATAAATTGGTTTCATTAACTTGGTCATTAAATGCAGATGGGAATGTAACGATAAAAGAGAATTCAGCAATGGATTTTAGAACAGCATTACAAAATTATCATATGCCATTTGAATATTTACTATTTTATTATATAGACACAGGATATGAAGATTTTTCATTAAAATTAGCAGATATTGTATTAGATAGTGAAATTGTTATTGCACTTCAGGATAATGTAACAACAACAGAAACAATAGCAGATACAGAAATCAAAGTAGAAACTTCTTCTAACGAAGGAAGTGCAGAAGGTATTGCACATGATTGGCAAGTAGATAGTTCTCAACACACGGAAACAATTACAGAAAACTGTAGTACCAAGACAGATATTACTTATATAGAGACATGGTGTGTAAAAACTTATAAAGATAACAGTTATAGTGAACATGTGTTAAATATGGGAGATCAAGATGAAATTATTGTAAATGTACCAGGACAAGTAGTTTATACACCTGGAGGCCGAACACTAAGTGCAGAAACAATCATTGTGGATGGAGAAAGTAGAGATACAGGTTTAGATGATGAAGACGGAAACGACATCATGTATACATATACTGCAAAACAAAGAACAGCAACAACAATTAATACTCTTAGAAATACATATGATAGTGGTGGGGATATGAAAGTAGAACCTGCAACAGATAAGTATGTAGATTTATATATAGAGGAACATATGAATAAGAGAATGCAGGAATATTGGTTCTTTAAACTTGTAGAAGATAATGAGAAAACGGCTAATTTATTAGATTTAACAAAATATTTAATGTTTTTAGCATCTAACACTAACTATGGTGTAACAGAATTCGATTTTGAAATATATTCATTGAAAAATTTTAATGAAGTGTCATCAGTTGGACAAATTCCTTTGTATACACCAGTATTATCTCGTGAGGATTTTATAGCTGCAATGGAGGCATATTCATATAATAGTAGTTATGAGACAAATTTTAAAGCTAATGCTGCTTTAATTTATGATGTTTCAGTAGAAAATGGAATAAATCCAGAGCTAGTAGTAGTCACCGCACAAACAGAGCAACAATATATAGCTGGCGGAGGAGCATATAACTATTGGGGAATAGCAGTATATAATGGTTCTTCATCAGGAAGTGGATTTGCAAGTTTAGCAGATGGAATTGCTGGATATGCTAGTGTTGTTAAATCATATGAAACAGATGCTAGTTATGCATCACAAATAAGTGCACTTGCAGAAGCGCGTCAGGCAGCAGGATGTAGCCCTTTAGGTTATGGACAGCCAGGGACACTTTCAGGAATGCAGTCGCTGTACTCATATTTAGGTAAACATGGATGGGCATATTCAGGATCTGGTTCAGGTGGATATTATTATATGGATCCAGCTGTAGCAGGAGTTACAGCAATTTATTCTACACACGAAGAATTTGTAGAAAAGTGTTTAAATGGTGGTCCTGAACATGCTGATGGAACTGAAACGACTGTATGGGAGCAAGGACAATATACAGCATATCAAGTTCAACAAAAAATAGATGTATGGAATGCTATATTTGGAAGCTATGGCTCATTGGGTACAGGCGGAAATTCGCAAATTGTTGAAATTGCTAAAAAATATTTAGGAGTACCATATGTATGGGGAGGAACAACTCCTTCTGGATTCGATTGTTCAGGGTTTGTACAATATGTATTTGCAGAAGCAGGAATTTCTTTACCAAGAACAACATATAATTATACGCAATATATTGGATCAGCAAATGAAGTTCCTAAAGAAGAAGCTCAGCCAGGAGATATTGTTTGGAGGTATGAACATATAGGAATTTACTTGGGAAATGATGAATATATTCATGCTCCTCATACAGGAGATGTTGTTAAGATTTCTTCAGGAGCTTTGTCAGCTTTTACAAATGTTTTTAGATTTAATTAGGAGAAGTTTATATGAATAGTAATAATATCAAAAAATTAATTATTTTAGTAAGTATATTGATAGTAATTATTATAATTATTATAATTATGAGTATAATTGTAAATAAATCTTCTGTCGAAGATAATATACAAGAGGAAATCGAACAATTTGATTCTGGTTTGCAATATGAAGAAAATGATAACGGATTTCAAATACTAAATGATCCTAATGTATTCTTTTCAGTAATGGAATCATTAGATACATATTTTGAAATTTTAGAGTTTGACACCGAAAATACGGAATATGTTAATCACTATGAAATTGAAGATGAGGATAATCTGAAACAAATAATACTTCAAGATATGTTAGATCAAACATATGTAATGGAAAATAATATAAATGAAGACAATTTTTATGAATATATACCATTAATGAACTATGGATATAATGTTATTCCTATAGAGTTAAGAGTTAGATATGAGGATGATGGAACAATATATATTTCAAGTGTGTATATTGAAAACATGGAAACAAATCAATTAGAAAAAAGATATTATATTATTAGGATTGATCAAGATAACTTTACCTTTTCTATAGAACCTGTTCAAGGTAATATAGAAAGTATAGATGATATTCAAGTATCAGAGTCAAATTTAAAAATAGAAAATCATATATATAATAAATTTTCTATTAAAACTATATCAACTGAAGAATTAATAAAGAAATATATGAGCCATTTTATGAATATATTAATTAATCATACTGAAATAGCATATGAAAATTATCTTGATGAAGAATATAAGAAAAAACGTTTTGGAGAATTAGAACAATTAATGGATTTTGTAAATAAAAATAAGGAAGAACTGAATGGGGTAGAGCCTTCACAATATTTAGTTGAATTTGATGATAATGCAAAGAAATATGTAATTTTGGATCAATATCAAAATACATATGAGTTCTATGAAACAGCAACAATGGTATATAAGGTTAGGTTGGATACTTATACAATAATGCCTGATAATTTTAAAGAAACATATGATTCTTCAAATGAACAATACAAAGTAGCAATGAATATTGATAAATGGATAGACATGTTAAATAATCGAGATTATCATTCAGCATATCAGTATTTAGATGAAACATTTAGAAATAACAATTTCGGTTCAGAAGAAGCATTTGAACAATACATGAGAGAACATTTCCCATTGCATTATCAATTAAAAATAGGACAATTTACAGAAACAAATAATACATATACACAATATATTGTTCTAACAGATATCACAGGGGAAACAAACGAAGAAATTGATAATACAATTATTATGCAATTAAAAGATGATTATGATTTTGTTATGTCTTTTTCAGTACAATAATATAGATGACATAAAGATACAAGAAATTTTTAGATTAATAAAAGAAGAATAGCACAATAAAAAATTTGATTTGGTATATACTTTTTATAAGTATGTACTAAATCAAATTTTTAAATATTTGGACAATACTTTGAAGGAATGTATTGTTATAATAAAAATCAATAAAAAAGTTTTTAACAAAAGGAATTTGCCATAACAATATCAAAATAAGAATCAATATTATTAAAGCAATAAAATCTTTAACATAATCCTTAAATGTTTTTTTATATCTTATTTTATATCCTCTATTTTTTAAATCTTGTATATAGGCATCATAGTATGCTTGCTGTCTTGCTTGATTTACTTGTTGTTCATATTCTAAATTTCTTTTATATTGTTCATCCTGTGCGTTTTGATAAGCATTTTGCGTATGATTAGGTGTTGTACTATTTATATTTGCATTAGGATTAACGTGATTTATATTTTGTGAATAGGTATTGCCATTATGCATATGTTGTTGTAAATCATTTAATTTGTTTTTTAGAACTTGATTTTGTTGATACATCTCATCATACTTATCTTGAGAAATAACTGTATTTTCTATTTTTTGATCATATAAAGCCCTTTGTTCAGGATTAGATAAAGTTTCATAAGCCTCATTAATAATTTTAAATGTTTCTTCTGCTTCTTTTTTATGAAATTCATCTTGTAAGTCAGGATGATATTTTTTAGCTAAGATTTTATATGCCTTATCTATGATTTCAGGTGAGGCATTTCTGTCTACTTCTAATATTTCATAATAATTTTTATCCATAGTAATTTTCCTTTCAGGCAAAATCTGCAATCTTTAGAGCGAAGCGATATTCTAGTACAAAGCATTAAGGTTTTAATAGTGTTTATTTATTTTATATGTGTTTTATATTTAAGGCAACTGCATATACATAATACTCATCCCATAAATAAATATTATATATGTCATATTCATTAATATTACTGTAATCGATAATATATTTTTTTAGACCCTTTATCATTTCACAAGCATTTGCAAGATTTGTCTTTTTCCTTTGTAACATATCATCAAATATAATGATAATAGCCATAAGTATTAATGTTACAACAGGAGTCCACCCCAATTGTATATATAGAGTGAATTGTATAAAAAGAAAAAGTGAAGTTAGTATGATTGAAGGAACCCAAGAACAAATACCCAATAATGATAATTTTACCACGCTTACAACTAACATAAATAAAATAAATGCAATTGTGCTAAAGAAGATAAAAGGTAAGATATTTTGAATCATATTTATATAACTTGTATCATTGGCAAATAATATAGAAAAGGTTATTAAAAATAAAAAATAGCACAAAAGTATATTTTTTTTATTTCTATTTCCAGTAATTTTTTTTACTTCTTGATTAGTATCAAAATATTCTCTTATTTCAGAATTAAATAGTTTTTTAATATGTCCATAAAATCCAAACAACTTTTCATTTTTTATTATTTTCTTAAATTGGTTTAAACTTTGTTTACTTCCTACTTCTAAATATTCATTATTAAAAAATATTTTTAAAGCTTCATATTCAATATTTGATGCTTTAATATTTTTTTTAATAGTAAATATATAATCAGATCCATCTCTAGATTTTGTTACATCAATATATTTTTTGCAAACAAAATCTAATACAGTTGCAATAAAATGTTCAACTTTGATAGTTTTATTATCTAAATATCCAACAATTAGTGCTGGATATTTAATGTGTTCTTTATTTCTAAAATATTGTAAATTATATTCTGATTTTTCTGTTCCAGAATATTTAACTATTAAATAAATAATATATATAATTAAACATAAAATAATTCCATATAAAATTAACAAATTTCAATCACCAAAAGAAGTATAGCATATATTGAAATTTTTTTCAACTTATTATATAATTTATTGGGTGATTTTTATGAATAAATTAGAGAATTTCTTATCAGTGATGCTACCAATGATTTTATATTTTACTTGTGTATATATAGAAGTAAAAGCAATGAATAAAAATAAAATTGATATTTTTTACAAGGAAAATATTTTATTAGTATTAATGAATTCTTTTACTTTTCTTTTGGCTGTAGGTGTCTTTTGCTATGGTGTTCATAATTTTATATATAGTATATTAATTAATGAAGAAACTGTTGAATTTTATGGTATGTTTTTAGCATATATATTAAGCAGTCTAGCTTATATAGTAGGATATATTAGAAAAAGAATCTATGCATTTATATTACCAAAAAATAGATTAAGATTTTTGAAGTATTCTATGATATATAGTGAAGAAAAATGACATTGCACAGAAAAATTTATAAGCAAGTTGTAGTTTTCCAGTGGTATTTTCACCTTGTGAATTTAATAATACAAGTTTAATAGATGGAGGAATTCGAGAAAATACACCATGGAAAGAATTAAAGGAGATAGGCACAGATAAAGTGATTAGTGTGGTGTTTAAAGAGAAATTTGACAAAGAATGTTGTATGAATATTATTGATGTTGCAGCAAGATCGATTGGTTTACTAAGTAATGAATTATCTAATTATGAATGGGATGGAACAGATTATTTATTGGAAATACATACGGATAAAATTGGTTTATTAGATATGGATAAAATAGAAGAGTTATATGAAATAGGGTATAAAACAGCAAAAAAGGAAATAAAAGAAATAATAAAGAAAGTAGATAGATAAATAGTAATATTGAAAATTAATAAAATTTATTGGTAATTATATGTAAATATGTTGCACAAAGTAAATATTTATTGTAGAAGGAGAAAAAATAGAGGAAGTTGCAGCTTCCTCTATTTTCTATTGATTTTACATGAAAGACCTAGTTAAAATTTCTTCCTACTCATAGTATACAACAATTTTGAAAATATGTCCAATTTTACGCATCAATTTTTTGTGAGTGCTCGATTTTTTCAGCAGAGCTTGTTTGTGGTGCTGGTTCATTTTCTTTCTCAATAGCTTCTTTTCTAGCTTGTTTTGCTTTTAAATTATCTTTAGCAACAGTCATTAATAATTTAATTCTGTTTGCTTGGTTTGTTTCACTAGCACCAGGGTCATAATCTACTGGAGAAATATTTGCATCTGGATATTTTTCTCTAATAGTCTTGATAACACCTTTACCAACAACATGATTTGGTAAACAAGCAAATGGTTGAACACAGATAATATTTGGGATATCATGTTCAATGTATTCAATCATTTCAGCTGTTAAGAACCAACCTTCACCAGTTTGATTTCCGATAGATAAGACATCTTTTACTTTATCTTCTAAATGCCAAATATCACAAGGTGGTAAATAGCCTTTTTTAGAATTTGCTAAAGCAATTTTCATATCTTTTTCTAATATATCAATTAATTTGATGGCAGCTTTCATGATTTTTGAAGAAGTTTTGTTTGTATTTAACAATTTGTTAAAGGTAATTTTATGTGTAGCCATAAATTTAACAAATCCCATAAAGTCAGGTAAAATAACTTCTGCTCCTTCTTTTTCAAGTAAATCGGCAACATGATTATTTCCAAATGGATGATATTTGATAAGAACTTCTCCAACAATACCAACTCTAGGTTTTTCAATAGATGTATCTAATTCGATTTTTTCAAAGTCATTGACAATATCATAAATACTTTGTTTAAATTCTTTCGTTGATGATTTTTGAAGTAATTTTTTACATTTTTCCATCCATTCATCAAATAATTTTTGTGTTTCACCTTTATTTTTTTCATAAGCTCTATTTTTTGTTAACATTTTTTGTAATAAGTCACCATATAAAACGGTTTTAAGTAAACGTTCAATTAATGGTACTGTTATTTTAAATCCAGGCATTTTTTCCATACCAACAATATTGAATGAAATAACTGGTATATTCTCAAATCCTGCGTCTTTAAGAGCTTTTCTAATAAATCCAATATAATTGGTTGCTCTACATCCTCCACCTGTTTGTGACATAATTAGAGCTGTTCTATTTAAGTCATATTTACCAGATTGAAGAGCTTCAATCATTTGTCCTGTAACCAAGATAGATGGATAACAAGCATCATTATTAACATATTTTAATCCAGTTTCTACTGTTTTTTGTGTGCATTCTCTTAATAGTTCCACCTTATATCCACTAGATTGTACGGCAGCTTCTAATAATTCAAAATGAATAGGTGCCATTTGTGGTACTAAAATGGTATAATCTTTTCTCATATCTTTTGTAAAGATTTTTTTATGTTGTTCATAATCACCAGTGGCATGATTTTCTCTTTTTTCTTTTTCACGTTTATTCATACTAGCAAGTAATGAACGTATACGAATCCTAACAGCCCCTAAGTTATTAACTTCATCGATTTTAATTAGTGTATACATCTTGTCATAACTAGATAAGATTTCTTCTACTTGGTCTGTTGTAACTGCATCAACACCACAACCAAAAGAATTTAATTGGACTAATTCTAAGCAGTCATGTTTTCCGACGAAATCTGCTGCAGCGTAAAGTCTTGCATGATATACCCATTGGTCAACAACACGAATTGGTCTTTTTACTTCTGTTTGATTAGAAATACTATCTTCTGTTAAGACACATAATCCTAATGAAGTAATTAAGGTATCAATTCCATGATTGATTTCTGGGTCAACATGATATGGACGACCTGCTAAGACAATACCTTTTAAATGATTTTCTTCTATGTATTTTACAGTTTCAGCACCTTTTTTACGAATATCTTCTTTACATTTTTGATATTCTTGTTCAGCTTTTTCAGCTGCTTCGTTTAATTCTTCTTTTGTGAAGTTATATTGTTTAAATTCATCTAATTCTAATATCTTCTTTACTAAGTTTTTCTTATCAAAAGGTAAGAATGGATTTAAGAATTTTACGCTAGGGTCTTTTAATCCTTCTACATTATTTTTTAATACCTCAGAATAAGAAATAACAATTGGACAGTTATAATGGTTATCAGATTTTTCGTATTCTTTTCTAGAATATGGAATACAAGGATAAAAGATAGTTTTTATTCCTTGTTCTAATAAACTTTCAATATGTCCATGTGAAAGTTTTGCTGGATAACATACTGATTCTGAAGGCATAGATTCCATACCTTTTTCATAGGTTTTTCTGGTACTCTTTTCAGAGATAATCACTCTAAAACCTAAACTTGTAAGGAAAGTAAACCAGAAAGGATAATCCTCATACATATTTAAAACTCTAGGGATTCCAATGGTTCCTCTGGTTGCATATTGTTCTTCTAGAGGTGTATAATCAAAAATTCTTTCATATTTGTATTGTACTAAGTTTGGTAAATTTTTAGACTTGGTAACAACACCTGCACCTTTTTCACAACGGTTACCAGTTACATGGATTTGTCCATTACTAAATTTATTAATTGTTAATTTACAATGGTTTTCACAGTTATTACAATGTGTATGTGTAATTTTTATTTTTAAATTATCTAATTCATCTTCTTTTAAGATAGTTGATGTATATTCCATATCTAAATTGGCTTCATATTGTTCTTTTGAAAGTAAAGCCATTCCGTAAGCTCCCATTAATCCAGCGATATTTGGTCTTACAACATTTTTACCAACAATCAATTCAAAAGCTCTAAGGACAGCATCATTATAGAAAGTACCACCTTGAACAACAATATGTTTTCCTAAGGTTTCTATATCTCTAACTTTCATAACTTTTTGAATGGCATTTTTGATAACAGAATATGATAAACCACTAGAAATATCTCCAACAGAATATCCTTCCTTTTGTGCTTGTTTGATTTTTGAATTCATAAATACCGTACATCTTGAACCTAAATCAACAGGTCTTCTTGATTTTAGTGCTTCTTTAACAAATTCAGATATTTCCAAATTCAAACTTTTGGCAAATGTTTCTATAAAAGAACCACATCCAGAAGAACAAGCTTCATTTAACATGATATTATCAATAGAACCATTTTTAATTCTGATATATTTCATGTCTTGTCCACCAATATCCACAATACTGGTTACATCTGGTTCAAATGTTTTAGCAGCTGTATAATGGGCTATTGTCTCGATTTCGTTTAAATCAACGTTTAAAGCTGTTTGAATTAATTTTTCTCCATAACCTGTTACACCACTATATCTTAAAATGGCTTTTTCAGGTAATACCTTATATAATTTTCTTAACATATCCATAACACTTTGTAATGGATTTCCTTCATTGCTACCATATAAAGAATATAATAAATTACCATCTCTATCAATTAATACAAGTTTTGTAGTTGTAGAACCTGCATCAATTCCTAGGAAACAATCACCTTCATAATTTTCTAATGGTTTTGAAGGAACGGTTGCCTTATCATGTCTTTCCTTAAAAGTTTGATATTCAGCTTCATCTTTAAATAAAGGATCAAGTGGTTGTGTAGTTGTATCATGTGATTGTTTGAAATTTTCTATTTTCTTTTCTAATTCATTAGGTGTAATGACATCTGTATTAAATGAATCCAAAGCAGCACCTTTTGCAACTAATAAATGCGCATTTTCTGGTACAATAATCTGGTCATCTGTTAAATGTAATGTTTCAATAAAACGCTTTCTTAATTCTGGTAAATAACTTAAAGGTCCACCTAAAAAGGCAATATTTCCTCTAATAGGTCTACCACAAGCCAATCCACTAATGGTTTGGTTAACAACTGCTTGGAAAATAGAAGCAGCAATGTCTTCTTTTGCAGCACCTTCATTAATTAAAGGTTGGATATCTGTTTTTGCAAAAACACCACAACGAGAAGCGATTGGATAAATGGTTTGATATCCTTTTGCTAATTCGTTTAAACCTGCTGTATCTGTATGTAATAAAGAAGCCATTTGGTCTAAAAAGGCACCAGTACCACCAGCACAAGTACCATTCATTCTTTGCTCAATAGAATTATCAAAATAGATAATTTTAGCATCTTCACCACCTAATTCGATAACAACATCTGTTTTTGGAAAATATTTCTCAATGACTCTCTTACAAGAAACCACTTCTTGAATAAAATCAACTCCTAAAAATTTAGCAGCAGACATTGCTCCAGAACCAGTTAAAGCAATTGTGAAAGAAGAAGAAGGATATTTCAATAATAACTCTTCTAAGAAATCACAAACTGTTTTCTTGGCATCTGAAAAATGTCTACGATAATCTGAATATATAGTATTTTTATTAGAATCCATTACGATAATCTTGACAGTTGTAGAACCAACATCAAGTCCAACATGTAAAATTTCATTCATGACAAAAACTCCTTTTTTGTATATAAATTTTTCATTATTATCCACCCTAATTGTATACGGAAAAGCCACTTTTGTCAAATGGAAATTGTTGTAAAAGTTGCCAAAGGGGACGTGCCATTTTGGCAACTTATTTTAAGTTAAAATCTTCATAAGAAAAATACTTTTTCTGAAAAGTT
>CAWVJG010000063.1:0-3170 GCA_963929465.1 Bacillota bacterium | reverse complement strand
GATCTCTTAATGGCTCAACTATTTCTTTAAAATCTACATAGTCTGGAAGTCCACCAACATTATGATGGCTTTTTATTACTGAGCTTTTTCCAAGACCACTTTCAATTACATCTGGATAAATTGTACCTTGTACTAAAAAGTCAACTGCTCCAATTTTTTTAGCCTCTTCCTCAAATACACGAATAAATTCTTCACCAATAATTTTTCTTTTCTGTTCAGGATCTGTTACTCCTGCTAACTTTGATAAAAACCTATCTTGACAATTTACTCGAATTAGATTTATATCAAATTGTTCTTTAAATACTTTTTCTACTTCATCACCTTCATTTTTACGTAAAAGCCCATGATCTAAAAATATACATGTCAAATTATTTCCAGCAGCTTTACTTATTAATACAGCAGCCACAGAAGAATCTACACCACCAGATAACGCACATAGAACCCTTTTATCTCCAATTTTTTCTTTTAAAGTTTTAATACTATCTTCAACAAAAGATGACATTGTCCAATCTCCTGAACAATTACATATATTATATAAAAAGTTTTTGATAACTAATGTACCATTTACAGAATTATTTACTTCAGGGTGGAATTGGATACCATAAAGTTTTTTATTCTCATTTTCTATTGCAGCATTTGGACAAGAAGATGTATGCCCAATATTTTTAAAACCTTCAGGTAGAGATTCAACAAAATCTGTATGACTCATTAAAAATCCATTTGTAGAATCAAAACCTTGAAATAGTGAAGAAGTATTATCTATTGTAACATCTGTTGTACCATATTCTCTTTTTCCAGCTCTTGCTACATTTCCGCCTAATATATGTGTCATTAATTGCATACCATAACAGATTCCTAAAACTGGGATTCCTAAATTGAATATTTCAGGATCACATTTAGGAGAATCTTCTCCATATACACTTGCTGGACCTCCAGTAAAAATAATGCCTTTTGGATTTTTTTCTTTAATTTTTTCTAAAGAAATATTAAAAGGCACAACTTCAGAATATACATTACATTCACGAACTCTACGAGCTATTAATTGATTATATTGTCCACCAAAGTCTAGGATTAGGATTGTTTCATTTTTTTCCATACTTTTACCTCCAAATAAAATATAATACAATTGTATCATATTTCGCCCAAGAAGTAAAGGATTTTGTCAAATACTACAATATATTGTAATACAATTGTAACTAAAATGTAATCAAAAAATAATGTGACAAAAAATGTCAGAAATAGCAAGCTACGGATTTTCACATATTTAAAAGATGAATTGTAAAAAATAATACAATTTCGTCTTTTTTGAGTTTGTAATAATTGAATTCAATAAAAAATAGAGCAGAGGAAATCGTATATGTATATAATTAAATTATTTACAAATAATAATTTTAGAAAATCTATGAAAAGTATTCAAAAATAGTAAAATTTATGCTATACTATTTATAGTATAGAAAAGAGAGGTGTATTAAAATGATACAAGTAACAAATATTCAAGATTTAAAAACAGCAGTTAATCAAAATGGAGAAATGGTTATTACTATGAATAATAATGATATTGTAATTATGAAAATGGAAGAATATAGAGAAAAATTATTAAAGGAAGATATAGAAGAACATCTATTAAAGGCTGAAGATGATATAAGAAAAGGCAGAGTAAGAGATGCCAGAGAAGTTTTTAAAGAATGGAAGGAAAAATATGGAATATAGAGTAAAATTAACAGACCAATTTTTAGATGAGTTTGAAGAAATATGTGATTATATTTCTAACAAATTAAAAAATATAGATGCCTCAAATAGATTAAGAGAAAAAGTAATATATAATATTCTTTTATTAGAAAATTCTCCAAGAATGTGTACAGAAATAGAAAAGGCAGATAGAACAGAACGACAATATAGAAGGCTAGTTGTAAATAACTATGTTATTTTATATACCATAGATGAAGAAGAAAAAATAGTATATATTGCACATATATATTATGGTGGAAGA
Source organism: Bacillota bacterium (assembly GCA_963929465.1). Taxonomy (GTDB): domain Bacteria; phylum Bacillota; class Clostridia; order TANB77; family CAG-508; genus CAG-269. The sequence continues at coordinate 1,180 of CAWVJG010000063.1, read as the reverse complement.
AACTATCTAGATGGTGGATTATTATAATTATTAAAAAAGAAATAAGTATTTTGCTTTGAGTTTAAGAAATTAAATTCAAGGCATTTTTTTATGGAAATTTTTTAGCTACATTAAAAAGATATAAAGTTATATTAAAAACAATTAAAAATGCCTCAAAATTGAAAATGAAGCGAATAAAAGGAAGAAGGTGAGGGAATGTCTAACTTGAATTTAAAAGGTATATGGATACCAATAGAAATATTAACAGATAATAAGTTAAGTGATAAAGAAAAAATAATATATACAATAACTATATATTTAAGCAAAGAAAACAAATATTGCTATCTAACCAATAAATCTATAAGTGAATTATTAAATATATCAATAACACAAGTATCAAAATTAGTAAATTCACTAAAAGATAAAGGATATATAAATATTGAAATGGTTTATAAAGAAAATAGCAAAGAAGTAGAGATGAGAAAAATAATACCTATTGAAGAAAAGTTAAATACCCTATTTAACAAAAGTTTAATACCCTCTCCAACAAAACTTCAATACCCTACCCGCGAAAAGTTTAAGGATAATAAAATATATAATAAAGACAAACGAAATTTTAAGAAAACAAAAGCTAATTTTGAAGAAAGAACGTATGAGGGATTTGATTTTAATACATTGTATGCAAATTATAATATGATGAAAGGAATATCATAGAAAAGCAATATATAAATAATAAAAGTGAAGATTCAAGAAAAAATCTTTGCTTTTATTATTCCAGCGTGGAAGTTTGAAACCGAGCAAGGTTTCATAAAGTCAAGAAAAAATATGAGAAATGTTTTTCTTGGCTTTTTCTTTTACCTAAATTGCAAAATGAAATTTAGGTAAAACCTAAAAAATTGCGAATAGCAAATTTTTAGGCAAAGGGGTGTGGGGAAATGTGAATTTCCCTGCCATACAGTCAAACTTGTTTGACTAGTATGTTAGTCATTGGAAGAATAACTGTAGAAGAAGGAGGTACAAGTTAAATATGAGTTATGCAATAATAAGAAACGAAAAATTAACAAGAGTAGAAGCACAAAGAGCATATATTCATAATGCCAGAAGGTCAAAAGGACATACTAATAAAGATATTGACAATACAAGAACACATTTGAACTTTTATTGCAAGAAAAATGAACAAACGTATATAAAAGAATTTGAT
>CAWVJG010000062.1:0-3419 GCA_963929465.1 Bacillota bacterium | reverse complement strand
ATTGCACTAAACTGCTAGCGCAGTGGTCGTTTTAGTTAAGTTTACTTGCAAAAAGTGTAAAAACTTCTTAAAATATATATTATGTAGATTAAACTACAAAAAATATATATTGAAAGGAGTTTTTTATTATGCAAAATGAACAAATACTAGAAAAAATGTTAGAAGATATGTCCTATAGAGGATATACGAAAAATACTAAAGATACATATATAGGAAATGTAAAAGTCTTTATGAGATATTATACAAAGCCTATTGAAGAACTAACAGAAGAAGATATCTTGAGATTTATGAAATATCTTAGTGAAGAAAGAAAACTAAAGAATAGAACTGTAAATATATATAATAGTTCAATAAGATTTATGTACGAAGTAACATTAGATAAAGTGCTTAATTTTAAACAAATACCACTATTTAAAGTAAGAAGAAAGATACCTGATATGTTAACAAAAGAAGAAATAAAAACAATTTTTGATAATTGTAAAAATCTAAAACATAAAGCCATGTTTATGACAATATATGGAGGAGGACTAAGAGTAACAGAGTTAGTAAAATTAAGAGCAAAAGATATCGATAGTAAAGAAATGCGAATATTTATAAAGGATGGAAAAGGAGAAAGGGATAGATATACAATATTATCAGACCAAAATTTAAAAATACTAAGAGAATATTACTTAAAATATAAACCTAAAAATCCAGAAGGATATTTGTTTCCAAGTGATAGCAAATCAAAAAAGGCATATGCAGATAGAAATGCTGTAGAGAGAGCATTTACAAAATTATGTAAAAAGGAATGTAAAATTAATAAAAAAGTAACCGTACATACATTAAGGCACTGTTTCGCAACGCACTTGTATGAGGCAGGAGTAGAATTAATAAACATACAAGAAATGTTGGGGCATGCTTCCATAAGGTCAACAATAGATTATTTACATGTAGCTAATATAAACAAAGGAATAACAAGTCCACTAGATGAACTCTTAAAGGTAGGTGGTAAAAATGCCTGAAATGCAAGATATATTAAAACAATATAGAAAAGATTATGAAGAAAAGCATAATTTACCAGTGTATATCAAGAAAACTTTAAGTGCTATAGAAAAGTGTAGAACAGCAGAATTAGGAGCACATGAAGATGTATGTGATGAATGTGGCTATAAAAAAATAAGCTATAATTCATGTAGAAATAGACATTGTCCTAAGTGCCAAGCATCAGCTAAAGAGAAATGGATATATAATCAAAAGTTTGATGTGTTAAATGTAAAGTATTTTCATGTGGTATTCACTATACCAGACATATTAAATAAAGTAGTATATTATAATCAAACCAAAATGTATAATATTTTATTTAAAGCAACATCTGAAACATTACAAGAGTTAGCAAATGACAATAAATATTTGGGAGCTCAAATAGGATTTACAACAATACTTCATACTTGGGGACAAAACTTAAAAGACCACCCACATATTCATTGTATAGTACCAGCTGGAGGTCTTGATAAATTAGGAAATTGGAAAAATAGTAAGAAGAAGTTTTTTATTCCAATAAAAGTATTATCTAAAGTATTTAGAGGAAAATTTATATATTATATGAAACAAGAAAAATTAGATTTTATAAAAGAACTAGAGAATCTAAAAATAATGGAAGAATTTGATGAATTTATATCATTGTTATATTCAAAAGATTGGATAGTATATTGTAAACCACCATTTAAGAATGCAAATAGTGTAATTGAATATTTAGGAAGGTATACACATAGAGTCGCTATATCTAACAATAGAATACTAGATATAGACAACAACAAAGTGACATTTAAATGGAGAGATTATAGAGATAATAATAAAATGAAAACTATGGAATTAAATGTAGAGGAATTTATTAGAAGATTTATTTTACATATACTACCACCTAAATTTATGAAAATACGACATTTTGGATTATTAGGAAACAGAAATAAAACAAAAAAATTAACACTTTGTAAAATTCTCACAAATACAAAAGTGCTAATTAAGGAAAGAGTTTCACCACTCGAATTACTAAAGAGAGCTACTGGAAAAGATTTAAATTTATGTCCAATTTGCGGTAAAGGACATTTAATCAGACCAGTTCCAATATGATAAATTATACAATTTAATAGACTCTAACAATTGCCTCTTAATTGGGGAGGGGGAAACTATATTCATTTTACAAAATTTTTAGAGTAATTTCAATTATTGTATTGTAAATAATTAGAAATTATGATAAAAGTAAACAAGAGATGAAAAATACAATCCCCATAATATAAGATGACTACTATAAATTCCGCAGTTTAGTTCAATCAAATTATTCAACATCAGTTTAACTAACATCTCTTTTAAAGGGATGTTTTTATTTAACTGATATTGAATAATTCGCTAATCATTATGATACATTTTTTAGATAAATTCGACAAATTTCACGCGAAAAATGTAACATAATTGAGTAAAATAGTAATAAGAAAATGTAACATAATTGAAAGGGGAGATTTTTAATGCTTGACAAATTTATTGAATATATGAAAAATGAAGGTATGGCACAAAATACTTATGAATCTTATGCAAGAGATGTAAAATTATTTCAAAAATACTATGAAGATTCTTATGGTGAAGAATTAGAAACACTTACCCATTCAGATATATCTATGTATAAAAGTTATTTATTAAACAAAAATATGTTAGCAGGTACAATAAATAGAAAATTATCATCTTTAAAAAAGTATAATCAATTTTTAATAGAGCAAAATATACAAGAAGATATTGTGATTAAAGAAAAAGATTTTATTAAAATTCAAAAAACTATGGTAAAAAAGAAATTACCTAGTGAAAAAGATATAAATAGATTAAAACATTTTACAAGCAAGGATGAAAAAAATCCAAAAAGGGATTTCTGTTTTATAGTTTTATTTACAAATGGCGGTTTTAGAGAAAGTGAATTGACAAAACTCAAAGTAACAGATATTAGATTAAAAGATAGATTTATAAATGTAATAGGGAAAGGAAACAAATTTAGGCAAGTAGTAATAAATGATTTAATGTATGAGGCATTGCATGATTATCTTGAAGAAAGAAAGGCAATGAATATCAAAAACCCATATCTATTTATTGGCCAAAAGAACAGAAATACATTAAAACCGTTAAATAGAAATTTTTGTAATAGACAATTAAATAAATATAAAGAGATTTGCAAAATAGATGGCAAATTATATCCTCATATATTACGAGATTACTTTTGTTCAAATGCTCTTCATAATGCTGGTTATACAATAGAACAAGTTGCTAATCAAGCAGGGCATAGCAGTTTAAATACTACAAGAGTATATTTACATACAGAAGATGAAGATTTATTGACTTTGTCAAATAAGTTGTAATAATATTATTACAAATGATGGTACAGTAATAGTTTGATA
>CAWVJG010000061.1:0-8719 GCA_963929465.1 Bacillota bacterium | reverse complement strand
AACCAGCTGATTTTAGTTTAAATGAACTTCAAGTTAGCATAAAAAGATCAGAAGAATATGCAGATGGAAGAAATGATGATACTACTACAATAAATATATATATGCCAGAAAAAGAATATGATGTAAAAACTTATAAAGAATTAATACAAAGAGAGATGGAAGAGCAGGGATTACATACTGTTGAAGAAGTTAAAGAAGCTTTGGAACAAACGATGGATAAAGATATGCTTACAAATACGTTAGAAGGCTTACAAGAAGAGGAAAGAAAAAGAGAAGATACAAAAGAACATTAGGGGGAAATAATGATAAGTGAAAAATATAGAATTGCTGTATCTGAAACTTTAGATATTTTAAAGCATACTAATAAACAAGATGTAGATAAAATATCGCCTAGATTTATGAAATTTTTAAAAGAGAACCAATATCCAAATTATAAATCTAATTTAAATCATAACAAAGAAATTAAAGATATGAATTTATCTAAAGAAACCTTAGGAATTTTAGGAATTATATATCGAAAGTTTTGGTGTAATGATAGTCAAAGACAAAATTTTGATAAGGCATTAATAAAAAATCAAATTAAACATGAAAAAGAATTAAGAGAAAAATATAATCCAGAATATTTGTTTAAAAGAGAAGAACGCCAAACAGATAAAGAAAGAAAAATATCTAGGCAAAATGAAATAGCAATAACAAATCATAAAAACACATTATTTTCTAAAATAATAATGAAAATAAAAGCAATTTTAAAAAGATAATTAAAAAATAATATAATATGGAATATCATTAAGAGGTATAAGATTTTTTCTATACCTCTTAAAATATTGGCATAACCAAATATTTATTATACAATGTGGCTAGTGATAATATGGAACGTCAGATATTAGATTAATAGGTGTTAGAGTAGAAGACTTAATAAAATTTAGAAAAGAAGACGAGAAATAATCAAGCCACTGTTGTTTATAAGGGAAAAGTGTGATATAGTAACGATAGTGGAATAAATATAATCATATATTTATTCATGATAAAAATGTAATTTTGGAGGTAAAACATGGTAGAAGTTTTATGTCATAATAGTATAAAAATAACGGAAAATGTTATTGTCTATGTAGATCCATTTAAAATTAATAAGGAGTATCATGATGCAGATTATGTATTTTTTACACATTCTCATTATGACCACTTCTCACCAGAAGATATCGAAAAAGTGAAAAAAGAAAACACTGTATTTATTGTTACAGAAGATTTAAAAGAAAAAGCAGAAGATTTATATGGTAAAGAAAATATATTGGTAGTAAAACCAAATGAAGATTATCATGTTTCTGATTTTGATTTTAAAACAACATATGCATATAATGTGAATAAAGCATTTCACCCAAAAGAAAATAAATGGGTGGGATATCTGATTCAAATAAATAATAAAACATATTACATAGCAGGAGATACAGATAATATAGAAGAAATTCAAGATATAGAATGTGATGAAGCATTCATCCCTATAGGTGGGACATATACAATGAATTATAAAGAAGCAGCTGAATTAGCAAATGTAATCAAAGCAAAAGTAGTTATACCAACACATTATGGAAGTATTGTGGGCGATAAAGAAGATGCCATAAAATTTAAAGAACTTGTAGAAGGTAAAGAGGTAAAAATTTTAATGAAATAGGAGGATGGTTGAAAAATAATTACAAAAATTTAATTCTTTTCCAACCAGAATTATGTATTGAGAAAGGAATGAGAGTCAATGGTTAATGAAACAGAGAGAAAACTATATGAAATAATTGATCAAATCCCAGTAACCGAAGATAATAAAAAAAAGATAACAGAAATCAAAATGATGATTCAAGTAGGAGAATATAAAGATGCATTAGCCAAATTAAAAGAACTGAATGATGAAAATGAAAAAGAGAAAGAAGAAGAAAATCCAGTAGAAGAAGCAGATGAAGGTATGTTTCCTACCAAATTAAGAAATCCTGAATTAGAGCGCATATATATGGGGTTATTGTTGGAAAATCCAAAATCAATTTCTAGATACTATTATGTTTATAAAGAATGCTATTTTGAAGATGATGAAGTTTTAAATGTGTATAAAAGTGTATTATTTACAGAAGGAGGAAAATATACACCAGAAATTGCAAAAGATGGATTTAACTTTGCAAAAGATTCGGAAGGAGTATATAGATTCAAGAATGAATTAAAGAGAAATGTAAGAGACAAAAATTATGATATGGAAAAAGTTTATACAGAATTAAAAAAAATATTTATTTTGAGAAGGGCATATTTAAGCAATCCAATAAAAAATATGCAAGATAAAATTGTTGAAATTATTGATTATAAATTATATGACCAAATGTCAGTAGAAGAGGTAGAATCGGCAATTAATCAAGTAACCGTCACAGATAAATTTAAACAAACAGTTTTAAATAAAAATTTAACGAACTTTATTGAAGAAGGGTCTAATAATTTAGCAAATGGATTACCATTACCATTTCCAATATTAACGCAAGTATTTAAAGGAATTAGAAAAGGAGAAACAATGGCATATGCCATGCCATCTAACTCAGGAAAAAGTAGATTTGCAATTTGTTTAGCAGCATATACAGCATTTGTCAATAAGAAAAAAGTTTTACTCATTTCAAATGAAATGTCAGAAGAAAAAATGAAATTATGTTTAATCACAACAATTGTAAATAATCCAGAAATTCAAAAAATTCATGGACAAAAAGTAAGTATCACAGAAAATGAAATCTTGGCATTACAATTTAAGGCAGATGATCCTAACAAAGTTCAAGTAGATGAAAAAGGACATGTCTTAAAGGAAAAAGGTGAGAAACAAAGAGACTTTATAAAGAGGTTAGAAAAAGAATCTACACAATTCAGACAAGTGATTAGTATAACAGATTGGATTAACAAAGAAATCAATAATTCTATCTATTTTATGAATATCACAGACCATACAAATGATGAACTAAAAAAAGTTATTATGAATTATTATTATAAAGAAAAAATAGAATATGTATTTTATGATACATTAAAAACAGACACAGCTAATATTGGCAATCCTGAAGAAATCAAAAAGACAGCTACCATATTATCCAATATTGCACAAAATTTTGAAATTTTCATCTGTTCATCATTACAGTTAGCAGAGGCAGCTACATTACCAATTAACTTAGATGTTAATGATTTAGCAGTTAGTAGAACAGTAAAAGAAGTTTTAGATACATTATGTTTAATCAAACAAATTAATAGAGATAAGTTACAAGAATATGAATATTCTTTAAAAGAAGTAGATACTACATTTTATGATTTAGAGAAATTTGAAGATCCAGATGTTAGATATTATGCCTGCGTTGTAGATAAAAACAGAGCAGGCTCTAAACCTAAATTAGTTTTCAGATTAAATTTAGCATATAATAGTTGGGAAGAATTGGGATATTTACGCTTAAAACAAACGGGAAATGAAGAAGAAAATAATTAATGAATAGTTATAAATAATGAAAAATAAGTAAAAAATATGTGAAAAAGAAATAGTAGTAATGAAAATAAAGAAAATTACTACTATTTTTAAATAGAATAATGGAAAAGTGGAATTTAGAAATCCATCTTATAAAACTATATATATTATAGAATAAATTACATGTCTAAATCCATCGAATTTTGCAATAAAAAACATATGAACTACAGAAATGAGACATATTATGTGCGCATAAAATCGAAAAAAAAGAAAGAAGATAAAAAACAGTAGAAATATGTAAAATAATGCGATGAAAAGTTCTTGCAAAGTCAATTTTCTAATAGTATTATGGAAAAGTACGAAAGAAGAAAGGGAGATGAACTATGAGAACTTTTTTTGGTGGAAAATTTATAGAAAAAGAAAAATTAATAGAAGCTGGTATTCAGTATCCGATAAAATTGGAATATTATAAAAAGATAAATGAAGACCAATTTATTAAAAAAGAGAATGCAAAATTTGGTATTGCAGTTGTAAAAACAGAATATATTCCAAACAATACAAGAATAGAAAATAAAGAAATAACCTATTTATCAAATGATGAACAAAAGATAGAAAGAATATTAAAATTGTTCAAAGAAAATGAAGTAACACCTATTGGTGTAGAAGATGTTTTAGCAGATTTAAGTAAAGAATTATTTTAAAGTGTCCTTTTGGGGACGTTTCTGTTTGGGACATTTTTGTGCAATTGGGAGACGGCAAATCGGGAATTTGGGGACGGACTCATTTTTCCCTTTTTATAAAACCTAATATATTTTTAAAGTTATTTGAATAAAAAGGGAAAAATGAGTCCGTCCCCAAATTCCCGATTTGCCGTCCCTCAATTGGACAAAATTTGTAAAAAACTTGCAAAATATTTTCTTTTAAGCTAGAATACTATATATGAAATAAAAAATATTTGAAAAAATAAATGGAGGAAGTCTGAATGGCTGATAAATTAATTATCGTAGAGTCACCAGCAAAAGCAAATACGATAAAAAAATTCTTAGGTGGCAGTACAAAGGTTGTAGCATCAATGGGACATATCAGAGATTTGCCAAAATCAAAAATGGGAATAGATATAGAGCATGATTTTGAACCAGAGTACATAAATATTAGAGGAAAAGGGGATTTAATAAAATCACTAAAAAAAGATGCAAAACAGGCAAAAAAAATATATATTGCAACTGACCCTGACCGTGAAGGAGAGGCAATTGCATGGCATTTAGCAAAAATTTTAGAAGATGAAAAAGATAAAATTGTAAGGGTAACGTTTAATGAGATTACGAAAAATGCTGTGCAAAAAGCAATTAAAGAACCAAGAGATATTGATATTAATTTAGTAGATGCCCAACAAGCAAGAAGAGTATTAGATAGAATTGTGGGATATAAGATTAGTCCTGTATTATGGAAAAAAGTTAGAAGAGGGTTATCTGCGGGAAGAGTGCAATCTGTTGCTGTTAAACTAATTGTAGATAGAGAAAATGAGATTGAAAAATTTATTCCCGAAGAGTATTGGAATATCTATGCAAATTTAGAAGATATCAAAACAAAAAAAGAGTTTGAAGCACATTTTTATGGAAAAGATGGTAAAAAATTAGAAATCCATTCAAATGATGAAGTTCAAGTGATTTTAGATAACATTAAAGATGCAAAATATATTGTCAGTGAAGTGAAAAAAGGTGAGAAAAAGAGAACACCTGCACCACCATTTACAACAAGTACAATGCAACAAGAAGCTTCAAGAAAATTAGGATTTACATTGAAGAAAACAATGTCTATCGCACAAGGATTATATGAAGGTGTAAAAATCCCTGAAAAAGGAACAGTAGGATTAATTACCTATATGAGAACTGACTCAACAAGAATATCTGAAGAAGCAAGAAGTGTTGCAAAAACACAAATTACAAAATTATATGGTGAAAATTATTATGAAAATCGATATTATAAAACTAAAAAAGATGCACAAGATGCGCATGAGGCAATTAGACCAACCTATATTGATATTGAGCCAGATAGTATAAAAGATAGTTTAACAAATGATCAATATAAATTATACAAATTAGTATATAATCGATTTTTAGCAAGTCAAATGGCACCAGCAGTTTATGATACTATGAATGTTAATATAAAAGCAAATGCGTATGATTTTAAAGCAAATGGACAAGTTTTAAAATTTAAAGGATTTATGACCTTATATGTTGAGGGTACGGATAAAGAAGAAACAGAGGAAGAAGGTATGCTTCCAGAACTTGAAGAAAATCAAGAAGTACAACTAAAAAAATTAAATCCAAAACAAAGTTTTACAGAACCACCACCAAGATATACAGAGGCAAGTTTGGTAAAAGTTTTAGAGGAAAAAGGAATTGGAAGACCTAGTACCTATTCACCAACAATTACAACTATTTTAGAAAGAAGATATATAGAAAAAGAAAAGAAACAATTATATCCAACAGAATTAGGTAAAGTCGTAAATAAATTATTAACAGAAAATTTCACAGATGTTATTAATGTAGAATTTACTGCTAAAATAGAGGATGAATTTGACGAGATTGCAGAAGGACATGAAAAATGGAAAAAAATGATTCGAGAATTCTATGGACCATTTGAAGAAGAAGTAGAAAAAGTAGAAAAAGAATTAGAACATGTGGAAATGGTTGATGAAGTTTCAGATGTCAAATGTGAAAAATGTGGAAGAATGATGGTATATAAATATGGAAGATATGGAAAATTCTTAGCATGTCCAGGATATCCAGAATGTAAAAACACAAAACCAATTATAGAAACCATTGATGTACCATGTCCTAAATGTGGAGCAACTGTGCAAGTTAGAAAAACAAAAAGAGGAAGAAAATATTACATTTGTGAAAACAATCCAAAATCATGTGATTACATTTCATGGAATAAACCAAAAGTAGGAGAAGAATGGAATCCAGAAGAAAAAGTGGAATTTGAAAAAACAAATACAACGAAGACAAGAAAGACAAAAACAAAGAAAACAACGAAAAAGACAACAACCAAAAACAAAAAAAGACCAAATAGTCATTCAAAAGAAGTTAGAAAATGATAAATAAAAATATAACTTTGAAATGTGAATGAACTACCTAAAATAAATAATGAAAAATCAAATGTATTAAATAATGATTAAAGAGGAAAAAATATGAACAAATATAAATTAGAAATAACCGTATTTTTCAGTGGTGCATTAACAATGATATTAGAATTGATTGCAGCAAGAGTATTATCACCATATGTAGGAAGTTCTAATTTAATATGGACCACCATTATAGGAATTATGCTGATTAGTATGAGTATAGGCTATTGGTTTGGAGGAAGGGTAGCAGATAAAAATAAAGAAAACGATATAAAAATCTTATCTAATTATTTATTAATTTCTGCAATTGCAACAAGTATTATACCAATATTAGAAGTCATTTTTATAGATGTATTATCACAACTTTCAAGTAATTTGATTTTTGTTGCTATCATATGTGCAACAGTCACATTTGGAATACCAAGTTTCTTGTTAGCAACAGTATCCCCAATAGCAGTAAAGATAAAAAATAATAGTATGGACCATATAGGTGCAACATCAGGAAAAATATCTTCATTATCAACAATAGGAAGTATTTTTGGAACCTTTTTTGCAGGATTTATATTAATACCAAATTTAGGAGTAAGAAATATTATATTAGGCTGTTCTATTTTGTTATGGATATTATCTGTATATCTATTTAACAAAAAGGATAAGAAATATTATATTTTAATGATAGTAGAGCTATTGGTTATTATTGGTTTGAATGTATTAGGAGGCTATCTATTTAAAATAGAAAATCCTGAAATAACAAGAGATGTTGATTCTGAATATAGTAGAATATGGGTGACAAACTTGAATGTAGAAGAAAATACATACAAAACTTTACAAGTAGATACAGGTTTAGAATCTTATATAAATCAAGAAACTGGCGAAATGGGAGCAACATACTTATACTATTATGATTTATTTGAATATTATAATAAAGAAGCAAATGATGCATTGATGATAGGTGGGGCAGCATACACTTATCCAATGCATTATTTGAAAAAATATGAAAATAAAACAATCGATGTTGTAGAAATTGATGAAAAAATGACACAGATTGCAGAAGAAGAATTTGGATTAGATAAAAACAATCCGAATTTAGGGTTAATTACCCAAGATGGAAGAAGTTACTTAAATTATAATAAGAAAAATTATGATACTGTTTTTATAGATGCGTTTAAGGGACTAAATGCTCCATTTGAATTAACAACTTATGAGGCTATGCAAAAAGTATATGACAGTTTAAATGAAAATGGAACAGTTATAACCAATATTATATCAGCAATCGAAGGCGATGACGCAGATTTTATTAAATATGAATATAGCACATATAAAGCTATATTTGATGATGTAAAAGTATTTCAAGTAAATCCAAACCATTCAGATGACGAAGAGCAAAACTTAATTTTAGTAGGAATTAAAGGAAATGGAAATATAAGTACAGACAAAGAAGAAGAGTATAGTGAACTATTAAGTAATGAAATAACAGATTTTACAAGTGATAAACCAATTGTTACAGATGATTATGCTCCTATAGGAGATTAAATTGTAAACAAAAGGGATTTAAGAGAGTTACAGTTCAGACCTAAGTACATGAAGTGGGAAGTATTCCTAAATTATTTATTACTCGGCTCAATACGATATTTAAGAATTTGTAACAAAATTTCTTGAGCCTCTTTCACTCAGAACCTCACTACGTGAGTACCGTGAACATCCCTCAAGAAATTATATAACAAATTCTAAAACATCTCCAATTGCATTCGTAATGAAATAATTTAGGAATACTTCCCACTTCATGTACTTAGGTCTGAACTGTAACTCTCTTAAATCCCTTGTCTTGAATGTTTGAAAAAAGTCTTGACTTTTTTCAATATATTTGTTATTATATTACTTGCGCAATGCGGGAATAGCTCAGTTGATAGAGCGCTGCCTTGCCAAGGCAGAGGTCGCGGGTTTGAGCCCCGTTTCCCGCTCCAATTTTTGTTCCGTTATAGCAAAATCAAAAATTCTTTATAATACAGTCATTGTTTATAAGCTCGGAACATATAATTTAATATATGGCGACATAGCCAAGTGGCTAAGGCACGAGTCTGCAAAACTCTGATCCCCGGTTCGAATCCGGGTGTCGCCTCCAATTTGAA
>CAWVJG010000060.1:0-9510 GCA_963929465.1 Bacillota bacterium | reverse complement strand
CTACATCACTATCTAGCATTACTTGTTTTCCTCTTATGGTATATATTAAATTTTTTATTTCTTCATTAGATATTTCATTTTGAATTGGTAATTTGTTTTCTTCCATTAATTCACATCCTTGTATTAGATTAGCAATATTGTAAAACATTTGTTTGTTATTGTCGAGTGATTTATCCAAATTTATACATCTTTTCTATTTGATAGTCAATACAATTGAAGTTGATTTTCTTATACCATAAAAAAATAACTTACAAACTTTATAGTTCGTAAGTTGTTATAATTTGGAGCGGGTAGTGGGAATCGAACCCACGCTATCAGGTCGGAAGCATGACATTCTACCACTAAATTATACCCGCATATACAATATTATATAATGAAATTGAAAAAAATTCAATAAAGATATTTGATTTTCATAATTTTCATGTTATAATAATATAGAAAGATTATTATAAAATGGAGAGGTCTATGAATCAAATATTAGTAACAAAGAAATTATATATAACACCTGAACTAAAAAGAAAGAAAAAAGTATATAAAGCAAATTTCATATTATCTGTATTTTTCTTAATTGTTTTAATATCTGTATACATATATGCAGCATATGATAGAGACAAGGCAGAAGCAATGTCACAAGATATTTTAGCAAATGCAGAAGCTGAACAAGAAGATAATACTGTAGCTGATAGTGACATACTGATTGCAGTATTAAATGATACCACTGATGATGGAACCGAAACACCTGTGGTTACAGTTAATACAAATCCAACAGTAACAAAAACAAAACAACAATCACAATCAGGATATACATATGTAACAGATGGAAAAATAGTCATTCCTAAATTAGGGATTGAATATGGAATATTAGATGGGGAAACGGATTCAGAAGCAGAAACAGAAGAATTATTAAGAATGTCACCAGTAAAATTCCATGGACCAGAAATTAATACAGTAGGAAATTATTGTATTGTAGGACATAACTATAGGAATTCAAGATTTTTTAGTAAAGTACCAACTTTAGTAAATGGAGATATCATACAAATAACAGATTTTGCAAATAATAGTACAGTAGAATATGAAGTATATGATAAATATACAGTTGTTCCAGAAGATGTAAGTTGTACTTCTCAAAATACAGACGGAAGAACAGAAATTACATTAATTACTTGTACAGATGATAGTAGTCAAAGATGGATTATAAAAGCAAGAGCAATCTAAGAATATGAAAAAATATGGAAAACAAGTCATTCTGACTTGTTTTTTTAATGGTTTCAGTATATAATAGAAACCAAATTGAAAGTAGGAGATGATCATATGCAAGTAAGTAAAGAAGAAATTTTGCACATTGCAAACTTAGCCAATTTAACATTGGAAGAAAATGAAGTCCAACAATATTTGGATAATTTACAAGAGATATTAGATTTTGCGAATATCGTCAATAATGCAAACGTAGATGATTTAGATATAACAATAGGAGCAAATGAAGCAAAAAATGTATTTAGAAAAGATGAGGTAGAAGTATTTGAAGATAATAAAGCTTTATTCATGAATGCACCAAGTGAAGAACAAAATATGTTTAAAATACCAAAAGTTATTAATTAGAAATGAGATGGTGAGATAAATATAAGCAAATCGTTTTTACCACATGTGTAAAATTGCTTTGCAATTATTACATAAATACAAGAAGTTTAACCTTGTTATATACGGAAATTTTAAAATAGAATTAAAATGAAAGCAGATTTTCTTATGCTCTAAAAAAGATAAAAAGGAGGATTAACGCATGGAAATTACAGAATTAACGGTTCATGAATTACAAGAAAAGTTAAAAAGTAAAGAATTAACAATAAAAGAAATTACAAAAGCGTACACAGATAGAATTAAAGAAAAAGAAAATGATGTACAAGCTTTTATAACAGTATTAGCGGATGATGCTAATAAAAAAGCAGAAGAAATGCAAGAAAAGATGGGTAAAGGTGAAGTAAAGGGGGATTTTGCAGGAATTCCAATAGGAATTAAAGATAATATTTGTACAAAAGGTGTAAAAACAACTTGCAGTTCGAAAATGCTAGAAAACTTTGTGTCACCATATGATGCAACTGTTATGGAAAAGATAAATGATGAAAATATGATTCATCTTGGAAAATTAAATATGGATGAATTTGCTATGGGAAGCTCAACAGAATATTCATATTTTCATCCAACAAAAAATCCATGGAATTTAAATAAAGTACCAGGTGGTTCTTCAGGAGGAGGTGCAGCAGCTGTAGCTGCCAATATGGTACCATGGGCATTAGGTAGTGATACAGGAGGATCTATTAGACAACCAGCAAGTTTTTGTGGTGTTGTAGGATTAAAACCAACTTATGGTTTAGTATCAAGATATGGATTAGTTGCTTTTGCTTCATCATTAGACCAAATTGGTCCTATCACAAAAGACGTTAGAGATGCAGCTATGTTATTAAATATCATCGCAGGTCATGATAAAAAAGATACTACATCAGTAGATAGAGAGAAAAAAGATTACACAAATTGTTTAAAAGGTGATGTAAAAGGATTAAAAATTGGTGTTCCAAAAGAATTTTATGCAGAAGGAATTAATGAAGAAGTAAAAACAAAATTATATGAGGCGATTGATAGATATAAAAAATTAGGAGCGGAAATTGAAAAATTTTCATTAGATATTGCAAAATATTCTTTGGCATCATATTACATTATTGCTTGTGCTGAAGCTAGTTCAAATTTAGGAAGATTTGATGGAATTAGATATACCTATAGAACAGGAGAATTTAAAAACTTAAAAGAATTATATAAAAAATCAAGAAGTGAAGGATTTGGTTCAGAGGTTAAAAGAAGAATCATTCTTGGAACTTATGTGTTATCATCAGGATATTATGATGCATATTACAAAAAAGCACAAAAAGTGCGTACTTTAGTAATGAATGAATTTAATAAAGCTTTTGAAAAATATGATGTAATTTTAGTACCAACATCACCAACAGTTGCATTTGATATTGGTTCTAAATCAAATAACCCATTGGAAATGTATTTAGCAGATATTTGTACAGTTTCAGTAAATATTGCAGGACTTCCAGGTATTTCTATTCCATGTGGTGTTGATAAAGAAGGTATGCCAGTAGGAATGCAATTAATCGGAAATAAATTCTGTGAAGAAACTATCTTAAATGCAGCTTATACATTCGAACAAGATTTAAAATTCAGAGAAAATTATCAACCAGAATTTAAAAAATAATAGATAATGAAACTTTCATAAAAACAACTTGGTATATTTAATCATCATAATATTTGAAGGAATTATTGTTTTAATAGCAAGTAATGTATTAACCTTAAAAAATAGACAGAAAATGAAAAAGGAGGAATAAGAATGATAAGAGATAACTATGAAGTAATTATAGGACTAGAAGTGCATGCAGAGCTTTCCACAAAAACAAAAATATTTTGTTCATGTCCAACAAAATTTGGAGCAGCGCCTAATACACAAACTTGTCCAATCTGTATGGCAATGCCAGGAACATTACCAGTATTAAATGAAAAAGTTGTAGAATATGCTGTAAAAGCAGGATTAGCAACTAATTGTGAAATATCTAGAAATAGTAAAAATGATAGAAAAAACTATTTCTATCCAGATTTACCAAAAGCATATCAAATTTCACAATATGATAGGCCTTTATGTGAGCATGGGTATGTAGAAATTGATACAAAAGAAGGAAAGAAAAAAATTAGATTAACTAGAATTCATATAGAGGAAGATGCAGGAAAATTAAATCATGATGAATTTGCAGGAGGAAGCTTAGTAGATTTAAACAGAGCAGGAGTGCCTCTAATTGAAATTGTTTCAGAACCAGATTTAAGAAGTAGTGAAGAAGTAGAAGAATATTTAAGAAGATTAAAATCTATATTAGAATATATTGAAGTATCAGATTGTAAAATGCAAGAAGGATCTTTTAGAGCTGATGTCAATGTATCTGTTAGAAAAAAAGGAGATCAAAAGCTAGGAACTCGTACAGAAATGAAAAACATGAACTCTTTTAGAAGTATCACAAGAGCCATTGAATATGAAGTAGATAGACAAATTGATGTGATTGAAGATGGAGGAGAAGTAGAGCAAGAAACATTAAGATGGGATGATGTATCAGGAAAAACATTCCCTATGAGAGATAAAGAAGATGCACAAGATTATAGATACTTCCCAGATCCAGATTTGGTAGCTATCAAATTATCAGAAGAATATATCGAAAATATTAAAAAATCACTACCAGAATTACCAGAAAGTAGAAAAGAAAGATATCTAAAAGAATATGGATTATCAGAAAAAGATGCCAATATTATTACAGCATCAAAATACTTATCAGATTTATTTGAAGGTGCTATCAAAGTATGTAATAATCCAAAAGCAGTTAATAACTGGATTATATCTGATATATCAAGAATTTTAAATGAAACAGAAATGGAACCAATTGAAATTCCATTTGATAGCAATCAATTAGGAAAATTAATAATCTTAATTGATAAAGGAACCATTAGCTCAAGTATTGGTAAAAAGGTATTAGAGGAATTATTTGAAAATCCTAGAGATCCAGAAGAAATTATAAAAGAAAAAGGATGGATTCAAATATCAGATGAAGGTGCAATAAAAGAGGTCGTATTAAAAGTATTAGAAGCAAATCCACAATCAGTAGCTGATTATAAAGGTGGAAAAGATAAAGCATTAGGATTCTTAGTAGGACAAGCTATGAAAGAAACCAGAGGAAAAGCAAATCCAAAAATGTTAAATGAAATGTTCTTAGAAGAATTGAAACGTTAGGGACGTGCCAAATCGTTCAAATTTTGAACGATTTGACCTGTCCCCAATGTTCAAAAATTGAACAAAAGGATAATTTATTGCTCCATTTTCAGAAATAAAACCAATTCAAATAGGCAAAAATTTTGAATTGACAAAATCAAGAAATAAAATAAAGTTTAATAAAGACGAAGTTTGTGATAATAATTTTGAAACACAAACTTCGTCTTTTATAGTACATTGTGTCCATTTGGGACGAAAAATGTCCAATTTAACACGTCCCTAATGAACAAATTTTAGCAAACTAATTGCAAAAAATACAAACTTGTGATATAAAAGATACAAGTATATTTATATGCATTTTGTATGAAAACAAAAGGAAAACGAGGTGAAAACATGATAAAGGCTTATGCAAAGTCAGATATAGGTAAAGTAAGAGAAATCAATCAAGACTATTATTATATATCTAATTCATTAGATGAAGTTCAACTATATATGTTAGCAGATGGTATGGGAGGATATAAAGGCGGAGAAATTGCAAGTAGCCTAGCCGTTCAATCAGCAAAAAGTTATATAGAAAATAATTTTAGAGAAATTCCAAAAGACAAAGAAAGTATTATTCAATTAGTAGGAAGTAGTATGGAATATGCCAATATGATAGTATACGAAAAATCAAAAGAAGATCCTGAATTAGAAGGAATGGGTACTACTTTAGAAGTTTGTTTAATATATAATAATAGAGCCTTTATCGGTCATGTTGGAGATAGTAGAATATATAGAATAAGAAAAGATTTTATGAGAAAATTAACACAAGACCATAGTTATGTACAAAAATTAGTAAAGGATGGAACCATTACACCAGAGCAAGCAGAACACCATCCACAAAAAAATATGTTAATGAAGGCTTTAGGTTGCAATGCTTTTGTAGAACCAGATGTTATGGTAAAAGGATTCTTAAAAGATGATATTTTAATTATGAATTCAGATGGTTTGACTAACTTGGTTCCTAAAGAAGAAATATTTAAATGGGCAAAAAAAGATATAGAACAAGCTCCAAAAGAATTGGTGAAATTAGCAAATGATAATGGTGGCTATGATAATATTACAGTTATTGTTATCAAAAATATATAATCACAAGCAATCTACATATTAAACATATTAAGGAGAGATAAATATGATTTTAGAAGGAAAAATATTAGGGAATAGATACGAAATTATCGAAAAAGTGGGTAATGGAGGGATGGCTACAGTTTATAGAGCAGAAGATAAAGTGTTGAAAAGAAATGTAGCTGTAAAAGTTTTAAAAGATGAATTTACAACAGATGAAGAATTTATTAAACGATTTGAAATAGAAGCCCAATCAGCAGCAAGACTAACACACCCAAATATTGTATCTATTTATGATGTTGGTTCAGAGGATAACTTATATTATATTGTTATGGAATTAATAAGAGGAAAAACACTAAAAGAGATTATTGTAGAAGAAAGAGGACCACTTCCATGGAAATGGTCAGTAAATGTAGCAATTCAAATTGCTTCTGCATTAGAGATGGCACATAAAAATAATATTATTCATAGAGATATAAAACCTCATAATATCATTATAACAGAAGATGGCATAGCAAAGGTTACAGATTTTGGAATTGCAAAAGCAGTTTCTAATTCTACCATTACAGCCTTTGGAACTACAATTGGCTCTGTACATTATTTTTCACCAGAGCATGCAAGAGGAGGATATACAGATGCTAAGTCAGATTTATATTCTTTAGGTGTAGTTATGTATGAAATGGTGACAGGCAGAGTTCCATTTGATGCAGATACACCAGTTTCTGTTGCATTAAAACATATGCAAGAAGAACCAGAAGAACCAATAGAATTAAATCCAAATTTACCATCAGCAGTGAATAGAATTATCATGAAGGCATTAAAAAAGGATACAACTTTAAGATATCAATCAGCAACAGATATGTTAGCTGATTTAAGGCAAGCTTTAAAAAATCCTAATGGTGATTTTGTGGAAGATAAAAATTATGATCCGACAGCAAGAACACAAAAAATTAATACAGACTTATATGGAAATGTAGAAGAAGAGGATAATCAGAAAAGAGGAAAAACAAATAATAAGTTTGTAGCATTTATTAAAAGACATAAAGTGTTTAGTAGCTTTATTGGATTAATCATCTTATTTGCTGTTGCTTTTGGCGGAACGTTAGCATATTTAAATATCACGAATCCAGCAGAAGTGGTGCTTCCAGAAGTAGTGGGAATGTCTAAAGAAGAAGCACAAAAAACAGTAGAGGATTTAAAATTGGTATTTGAAGTATCAAGTGAAGAATTTAATAAAGATGTTCCAGAAGGTTATGTTATTTCTCAAGACCCTACATATATTGCAGATTATCATGTGAAAGAAGGAAGCTCAGTAAAAGTTGTGATTAGTAAAGGACAAGAAAAAACAACAGTACCTAAGGTAGTGGGAATGACAAGAGAAGAAGCAGAAGAAGCATTAGAAGAAGCTAATTTAAAGGCTGAAATAGTTGAGGAAACTAGTAGAACAGTAGAAAAAGGATATGTTATTTCTCAAGAAGTAGAAGCAGATTCTGAAGCATATGCAGGAGATACAATTAAGATTCATGTCAGCACAGGAACAGGCATAAAACAAGTTACCGTTCAAAATGTTGTAGGGCAAACAGAGGAAAATGCAAAATCAACATTAGAAGGTCAAGGATTAAAAGTTACAATTAGTTATGTAGAGGCAACAACAGATAATGGAAAAGTTAGTAAACAAAGTGTAACAGGGGGAACGACAGTAGATGAAGGGACAACAATTACATTAACTGTAAATCAAGTAGTTGAAGATAAAAAGGCGACTGTGACAATTGATGTAAAATCAATTACAGGTGGATATAAAGAAAGTTCAGAAGAGGATGAAGAAACAACTGTTGTAAAAAATGTAAAAATAGAATTAAAAGTCGATGACAGTACAGTTTATACAGATTCTGGAGTGGATAAAAATACAACAACTAAAACTACAGAAATTACTGGAAGAGGATCAGTGAAAGTAACTTTAATAATTACAGATACTAATGGTGGTAACTGGACTAGAACACAAACAGTTAATTTAGATAATACATCATCAGTAAGTTTTTCTTAATAAGAAAAAGTTCAATTAGTAATTGCTAATTGGGCTTTTTTCGTATATAATATTAGAGAAAAGGGAGGAAAAACATATATTCTATGGAGCAAAAAAATTTTATGAAGAGTGTTCTAATTTTGTATAAAACTGAGAAGGAGATAAACTTTACATAAAAATGTCCCAAACAGAAACGTCCCCAAAAGGACAAAAGGACAAAATGGAGGAATTATGCGAGGATTAATTATAGAAAATATATCTAATCTATATCAGGTAAAAGTAGAGAACGAAATCTATGAAACAACAGCAAGAGGAAAATTTAAGAAAAAAGAAATTACACCAGTTGTTGGTGATATAGTAGATATAACGGTTACAGATGAAAAAGAGAAAAAAGCAGTTATTGAAAAAATTTATGACAGAAAAGTATATATAAAAAGGCCAAAGCTTGCCAATATAACACAAATTATATTTGTTGTTTCTAGTAAAGATCCAAAACCAGATTTATTAATGTTAGATAAACAATTAGCTTTTGCAGAATTTGTGGGAGTGGATGCAATTATTGTATTAAATAAAACTGATTTGGACCAAAAAGAAGAGTTTAGAAATATAAAACAAATATATAGTAAAATAGGATATACCGTTATATTGACAGATGCCAAAAAAAGACAAGGAATTGATAAGTTAAAAGATTTATTAAAAAATAATATAAATGCATTTTCAGGAAATTCCGGTGTTGGAAAATCTACATTAATTAATGGTATATTTAATAAAGATGTTACACAAGAAGGAGAAATTAGTAAAAAAAATAAAAGAGGAAAAAATACAACAACAGCTATAAAATTATATGAAATAGATGAGAATACCTATATAGCAGACACACCTGGATTTTCAACATTTGATATATCAGAAATAGAAAGTAAGGATTTATATCATTATTTCAAAGAATTTGGACAATTTGAAGAAAATTGCGAATTTATAGGATGTACCCATATAAAAGAAGAAAACTGTGGAATAAAAAAAGCAGTAGAAAATGGAGAGATTGATAATGCAAGATATGAACGATTTTGCAAAATATATCAAGAAATAAAAGAAAAGGAGGAAAGAAAATGGTAGAAGTTTCAACATCAATTCTTTCAGTAAAAAAAGGAGAGGAGTCAAAAACATTTTTTGCTTTAGAAGCATCTAAAACAGACTATTTTCATATAGATGTTATGGATGGTGAATTTGTGGAAAAAAACACATATCAAACTATGTTAGAATATGCTTCATATATCAGAAGAATATCAAATGCACCTTTAGATGTTCACTTAATGGTAAATGATATCAAAAAAGCAGTAGATGATTATAGTGCAGTAGAACCAAATATCATAACATTTCACTTAGAAGCATGCAAAAATGAAGAAGAAGTTTTTGAAATGATAAACTATATAAAACAATATAATTGTAAAGTAGGAATATCAGTAAAACCAAATACGAAGATAGAAGAAGTTTACAAATATTTACCATATATTCATATGTGTTTAGTTATGACAGTAGAGCCTGGAAAAGGTGGGCAAAGTTATTTAAGTGAAATGACAGAAAAAGT
>CAWVJG010000059.1:0-15101 GCA_963929465.1 Bacillota bacterium | reverse complement strand
TTTAGCTGAAAATATTAACTTAGAAGATATCGAAAATATCGATGGTGCCATCACTTTTGAAAATAATGGTGATGACAATGGAGATGGCTCTGGTAAAGTATCAGGTGCAGCCATCCCTTTAAGTTCATTATTCTCTAATATGTTTGGAAATAATAATAACAATAATGGTAATAATGAACAAGAATTAAATAATGGTAGAAAAAAGGTAAAAGTAGAAAAAAAGAAAAATACGAAACAAAATAAAAAGAAAAAATTTTTAGATACTTATGGTACGAATTTAACAGCAAAAGCCAAAAATAATGAGTTAGATATCGTTATTGGAAGAGATAATGAAATCAGAAGAATTATCCAAATTTTAAATAGACGTTCTAAAAATAATCCTTGTTTGATTGGTGAGCCAGGTGTTGGTAAAACGGCTATTGCACAAGGATTAGCTATTCGAATTGCAAATCAAAATGTACCTGCAAAATTATTAAATAAAGAGGTATATCTTTTAGATATGACAGCTGTTATTGCAGGAACACAATTTAGAGGACAATTTGAATCTAGAATGAAAGGTATTATTGATGAATGTAAAGAATATGGAAATATTATTCTAGTCATTGATGAAATTCATAATATTATTGGTGCTGGTGATGGTGAACATTCTATGAATGCTGCTAACATCTTAAAACCAGCGCTTTCCAATGGTGAAATCCAATTAATTGGTACTACCACTTTAAAAGAATATAGAAAATATATTGAAAAAGATTCTGCTTTAGAAAGAAGATTCCAACAAGTTTTAGTTGAAGAACCAAATATTGATGATTCTATTGGTATTTTGGAAGGTATTAAAAAATATTATGAAGAATATCACAAAGTAAAAATTTCTTTAGATGTCATTAAGCAAGCAGTTATTATGTCTGAAAAATATATTCATGATAGATTTTTGCCAGATAAAGCAATCGATATTTTAGACGAAGCTTGTTCAAGAATTAATTTAGAGAATAAAGAATTATTTACTTTAGAAAAACTAAGACAAGAATTAGAACAAGTCCAATCAGAAAAAGAAGAAGTGATTGCCGCTGATTCTACAGAAGATTATCAAAAAGCAGCTGATTTAAAAACGCGTGAGTGTCAATTAATTGAACAAATTGATAAATTAAATGAAACCATGAAACCTAGACAATTAACAGTTCAAGATATTGCCAATGTTATTGAGAGTTGGACAAAAATACCTGTGCAAAAAATCACAGAAGCAGAAACACAAAAATTATTAAACCTAGAAACCAATCTTCATAAAAGAATTATCGGACAAGATGAAGCTGTAAGTGCTGTGTCAAGAGCAATTCGTAGAAATAGAGCAGGATTAAAATCAACCAAAAGACCACCTTCATTTATCTTTGTTGGGCCTACTGGTGTTGGTAAAACAGAACTTGCCAAAAGTTTAGCTTATGAAATGTTTGGATCTGAAGATTCTATTATTAGAATTGACATGTCAGAGTATATGGAAAGTCACTCTACTTCTAAATTAATTGGTGCACCTCCAGGATATGTTGGTTATGATGATGCTGGACAATTAACTGATAAAGTTAAAAGAAAACCATATTCTATCATTTTATTGGATGAAATTGAAAAAGCACATCCAGATGTATTTAATATTTTATTACAAGTATTAGATGATGGAATCTTAACAGATAGTCAAGGAAATTCTGTTAGTTTCTCAAATACGATTATCATTATGACATCTAATGCAGGTTCTAACTTAAATAATAATTCTATTGGATTTGGAAACTCTATGGTAAATAAAAATAAAGTTATGGATAGTCTAAAAGATGTCTTTAGACCTGAATTTCTAAATAGAGTTGATGAAATTGTTACCTTTGACCCATTAACAAATGAACAATTATTACAAATCGTTGATTTAATGTTAAATGATACAGTCAAAGCGTTGTCAGACAAAGATATTAAAATGAATATGACAGAAGCTGCTAAGAACTATATCTTGGAAAAAGGAACAGATATTAAATTTGGTGCTAGACCACTAAGAAGAGCTATCCAAAGATATGTTGAAGATGAATTATCTGAAATGATTTTAAGACAACAATTATTAGATGGACAAACTGTCAATATTGATTTTGTCGATGGAAATTTAAAATTTGAAGTAAAATAGGAGATTTTTATGTTAAAACATGTACCAAACGCACTAACCATTATTCGATTTTTATTGATACCATTTATCGTAGTAAATATTTTTAATGGAAATTTCATCATTGCTTTTATATTCTTTACTTTATCTGGTATAACAGATATTGCTGACGGATGTATTGCAAGAAAATTTAATTTAATATCTAATTTTGGAAAATTAATGGATCCTTTAGCAGATAAATTAACACAAATTGCTACCATTGCTTCTTTAACATTAAAAGATATCATTCCTATTTGGATATTAGCAATTGTACTATTAAAAGAATTAATTATGATTGCTGGTGCATCTTTCCTTTATGGTAAAGATGTTGTAGTATATAGCAAATGGTATGGAAAACTAGCAACTGTCCTTTTCTATGTTGCTATTGTATTTTCATTATTAATTAATCAATTTGAATTACCATCTATATGGTCTAATTTAGATTTGTGGTTATTCTATTTAGCTTTATTTGCTACTGTATTTTCTTTGTTGATGTATATTAAAGATGTTTATAAAAAAGGATTTATAGATAAAGAAGATTTGAATAAAGAAGTTACAATTGATAAAAAAGAGAGAAAAGAAAGAAAAAAAGATGAAAACGCCCGTTAAGGCGTTTTATCTTATTGTCTTAGACAACAAGGTTCTGGGGTACCTGACTGCAATCTTTGATTGCTATGTCGGGTCAGGTTCTTATTTTTGGTGGACTGCCCAATAGGTAAAACCACCTATTATCACTCCGAAAGTGATAATTAGTCCAATCACACTATATTGGGTTGGTATTACCTTGCAAATTGTAAGGGCTATCAGTAGTCCTGCCGCTACACAAGCAACAGAAACTGTCCCCAAAATCACCACGTCCCAAATTTCGTCCCATATTTTTTTCATGGTTTCCTTTCTGTCCAAATATTCCTTTGGACTAGGTTTGCTACTACTGGTTACTTCTTATATTATAATATATTTACATAATTAGATCAAGTTTATAAACATTTAAAATTCTAAAACTGTAGCCCAAAACTATCTTTTAAATTTAATAGGTCTGTCCCTTTTGTTCAATTTTTGAACAATTTGACACGTCCCTATCGTTCACTCATAATCTTCTATTAGCTGATTTAACTCCACTCTCCCATTTGCTTCAATACCATTTTGTAATTCAATTTTGTCTGTTTCTGTTAAAAATTCTGTTGCAATATCCGTTTCCTCTACTAATTCCTCTGTATCTCCTGTTTTTAAATATACAACCACTTTTCCATCTTTTTCTCTTAAAATATAATGTTCTCCACATTCACTATCAAACTCTCTATATAAAATAATCTGATTTCGTGAAAATTCTTCAATTGTCCACCCTTGATATTGTTCTTGTAAATCCTCTTCTGTTTTATTAACTAATTCTGTTGGAATATTAGAATATTGTTCAATCGTATGTCCACAATCATTATAATGTCTTCTAAATATGATAGAACAATTGGGAGATATTTTTTCTCCTTCTGAACTTGTCTCCTCTACTAATGTATTACTTTGTACCATTTCCTCATATTCATCTGTACATTCATCATAAATTTCTTCTTGATTTTGCTCTGCTATTTCTGTTTCTTTTTTTTCACTTGAAAAATTATTTATTAAAATAACACCAATCACTGTTCCTAAGATAAATAATACAATAATGGCTGAAATGATTATACTTTTTTTCATATTCATACATTCCTTTCTAGAGGTGAAATTGATTTTTTTTAATCTGCCATCATTATCAATTTTACCTTTACTCACCTTTTATAGTATTATTTACCTTTTTTTATCCTTTATACATTTTCTTGTATTTTTTAACAATAGCAACATACAAAAGTTGCCAAAATGCCCTTCCTCTCTGGCAACGTTTGGCAACTTTGCATGTCCTTTTTATTGTTTTCTAATTACTTAATTCGCTTTTAAATAAGCAATAACAGCTTGTTTTATTAATTCATTAATAGAAATATTTTTTTCAATTGATTTCATTTTTGCTTTGTTATGAAGCTCTACACCTAAT
This sequence comes from Bacillota bacterium, assembly GCA_963929465.1. Classification (GTDB taxonomy): domain Bacteria; phylum Bacillota; class Clostridia; order TANB77; family CAG-508; genus CAG-269. The sequence continues at coordinate 10,914 of CAWVJG010000059.1, read as the reverse complement.
CTCACATTTAAAGATCCTTTCGCCTGTTTTTCTGGCTCTAAATTATTTGCTTTACATACACTTAGATAATGGTCTATAGCATCTTTGAAATCTTTCTTTAATTCCTTAACTGTTTCCCCTTCGAATGAGATACTATCATTTTTTAATCCTTCTATTTCTCCACAAAAACATTCATCTTCATCACTATATTTAATTTCTGCCCAATATCCTCTATATTTCATAATATTTTTCATTTAAATTCCTCCATTTCACTTAATTTTTTCAACAAATTATGTGCTTGATATGGCTTTAAAATGTTGCTTGGATGTGGTTTATGTAGTTCTATTTTTATATTATTTCTGTTCATAAACACAACTCTCGAACCAGAAGTTCTTCCTTTATTATTTTCATAAAATCCTAATTTATTTAATAATGATTTTACTTCCTCATATGTATAATCTTTTGGTTTGGCTTTTAGTCTTTCTATTTCTTTTTCTAATTTACTTATTTTATTATACTCCCTTCTTTCACATTTTGCAACTATTTTTAGTCGCATTGTGTTTAATTAATAATTTGATTCTTCTATAAACTTTTCTATATCAATTCTTCCTTTATGGTTAACTTTGATACTGATTTCTCCATCTTGATCTGTTCTGAAAATCTGCATCCCGAATAATTGTAATCTTTCTAAAACAACATTGCTTGGATGTCCAAACATATTATTTTCGCCCACTCCAATCATAGCCACCTTACTATTTACCGTTTTTAAAAATTCTTCAGTTGAAGAACTTTTAGAACCATGATGAGCCACTTTTAATATAGTTGCTTTTAACATATCTAAGTGATTTTTGTATGTATCTAACATTTTCTTTTCTGCCACTTCTTCTATATCACCAGTAAATAACATACTAAAATTTTTATATTGTAATTTCATAACCATGGCATTATTATTTAATTGATTTTCTTCTATTTGCTTTTCGATTGGCCACAAAATCTGAAAAGCAACATCTTCAATTGTTATTTTTTCACCAGCCTTTACTTCTTGCATTTTTAATTTTTTCTTTTTTACCAGTTCTAAAAATGTTTTATAATTTTCACTTTTTTCTTCCTGTTTACTAATAAATACTTGTCCCACATGTAATTCTTCTAATACAGACAATATGCCTCCTACATGGTCTTGGTCAAAATGTGAAATAAATACATAGTCTATCTTTGTATATCCTCTATCTAATAAATAGGGTATAAGTGTATCTTTTCCAACATCAAATGTACTTGAAGTACTTCCTCCTCCATCAATTAAAATCGTTTTACGATTTGGTGTAATAATAAAGCAAGAATCTCCTTGTCCTACATCCAAGAAATGAATTTCTAAATCTTTAGGAAATTGATAAATTCCTATTAGAAAAATGATTAAAAAAATCCCTTTATATGTTCTAACAATACATGCTTTTACATTTCTTTCTTTTAAACTTGTTCGATAAACTTGCCTTAAGTTCTTCTTTTTTTGATATAATTTGTATTTTATAAGAGCTATGATATTTTTGATTCTTACTTTTGTATGATTGAGGTATTTGCTAGTATATAGCATATATATTTGATTTCCTGTCAAAATCACAATGTAATAGATGATGATACATAAAATACTTGGTGTGGGGACATATATTTTCGAAAATGGCAAATCAGATAAATTTGAAATTTGTATTAAGATTTTAATACTGAATGATAAAAATATAGAAATGAACTGTGAAATTTGTAAGTGAATAAATGAACTAAAGATAAAAATAATTGCCAAAAACATGGTAGGACCGATAATCATACTAACTAAAATATTCGTAATAACAAAATAAATTCCAATCATATTAAAATGATAAAGCATAATGGGAAGAATCATCATTTGTGCAGAAAGTGTAACAGATATCATGTCTTTTAAATTTTCTACGATTTTAGAAATTCGTTTACTTGTTTTGATATATATATTATTTTTTATCCATTTTATATGATCTAAATATTGCTTTACATTTTTATTAAATAAGATAATCCCAATCGTACCTAAATACGATAATTGTAATCCGACACCTGTAATGGCATATGGATTTTGTATTAAAATTGCCCCTAATGAAATCGCAATAGAGGTCCAAATATCATTTTTTCTATATACTAAAAATGCCACAATATTCATCATTCCCATGATACCTGCTCTCACAATTGAACTGGTAAATCCTGTTATGCTCATATAAAATACTAATCCCAAAATAGCTACATATTTTACATGTCTTTTTCCTAAGCATTTCATCAAAATGATTTCTATTCCCATAATGATGTAAATAATATGCATACCAGATACTGCTAGAACATGAGAAATATTTGCTATTTGAAATTTTTCTTTTAGCTCTTCTTCTAAAACGGTGGTATCACCTAAGATTAATCCTTTTACAATTTGCTGTTCTTCTTTTTCTAAAATATTTTCAATATTTTTTGTAATGGCTAGCTTAATGGTATGAATACTTTTTCCTATAGCATTCACATTATCTGATGATATTTTTTGATAATTTTCGACATTTAATGTACCATAGACATTTATTGATTTTAAATATAACTGGTAATCAAATCCACCTGTATTTCTTTGTTCACTTCCTTTTCGAAATTCTCCTTGTAATCGTACTTTGTCACCATACTCAAATTGGATATCTTTTTTTACTTGTATATAAATTTGTGTAGATTGATATTTATTAGAATCATTTACTGTTAATACTTTTACTTTATATCGATTTTTATATTCTCTTTCTTCTGGATTACTAACAATAATCCCTTCTACCATGATATTTTCTTCAGGATATAAATTTTCATATCGATTTTCTTGAAACATGAGAATTGTATTAGAAATAATAGAACTAATAGTGATTAAAAAAATGACTTGTTTCGTTAAAATTAATTTGATATATCGAATATATCGATTAATAGATAAAATTTGAAATTTTTTATGCTTTTTGCTTTTAAAACATATTTTTAAACCATAAAGAAAGGTTATTAAGATATATAAAAGGACTATACTAACATGAAAGTATAGCCCCCATATAATTCCAATGATATATCCTATAACCATAACGACAATTGGTCTTTTCATATTTGCTATCATTCTTTCCATAGGTCACCAAACCTGGTTGGAAAAGAATTAAATCTTTCACCCTTTCTCTTCCAATTTCATTATCATTATACTATTCTTCTCGCACCGACATAATTATTATTATAATATCCTGTACTTAAAGAATCAATTCTAACCCCTGTTGATGGAGTTGATGCGTGGATAATCTGTCCTCCACCGATATATATTGCCACATGATTAATTCCAGATTTACCAAACATTACTAAGTCACCTGGTTGTAAGTTAGCTCTACTAACAGCAACGCCATTGCTATATTGTGCTGCAGCAGTTCTATTTAAAGATATTCCATGTTGTTTAAATACATAAGAAGTAAATCCTGAACAGTCAAATCCTGTACTTGGTGAACTTCCTCCATAAGTATATTTAGATCCTAAATATTTTTTTGCTGTTGCTACAATTGATGAACCATTACCAGATGATGGTACAGTTGTTGTTTGTGCTGTTGTTTGACTAGTCTTATTTGTGGTTGTGTTTGTACTACTTGTTCTTCTGGAAGTACTTTGGCTTCTTGATGATGTTTCTTGTTTATTATTTGATAATAATGAAGATGAAATATATCCGTCTACATTATTTACTTTTACTTTACTCCAGCCATTTTCTTCACTATAAACTTGAACTTCTGTATTTAAAGCTACAGTCGTTACAATTGTACTAGAAGTATTTGCTTCTTGTCTTACGTTAACTGTTGTAGAATTTACATATTGTGTCTTGATTGGTGTTTCTTGAGCTGGTTCTTGTGGTTCTTGTGGTTCTTCTTGTACTTCTTCTACTGGTTCTTCCACTGGCTCATCTTTCTTTAATTTATCTTTTCTTAACCAACCTTTTGTTGTTTGTGTTTCTACACATACCCATCCATTCATGATTTCTGTGACAGTAACTGTTTCATCTGCTTTCAATTCTATCACATCTGTTGCATTTATTGATGGTATTAATTTTAGTCTTGTATTTTCTGAAATTTTGTATTCTCCTATTGTTATTTCGTCTGTACTGTTTGTCTCAGTACCTTCGTCTGTTGTATTTTCTGCTACTGCATTGTTTTCTTGTGTACTATTTTCAGCTGTTTGATTATTATCTTCTGTAGGTTCTGGATTTGAATTTACTGTAACTAGTTCTTTACTTATATATCCTGTAATTTTGTTGTATGTAACTTGGTACCAGTCACCTTCTTCTCCTACAATTTCAACTTCTTGATTCAAAGTAATTTGTTCCAAGATGGTACTTTCAGCATCTGCTGTCTCTCTTAAATTAGCAACATCTACGTTGATTGTTCCAGTATTGGCTGCTAAGCTGATATTTATAAAAAGCAAACTAGCTAATGATATAATTGCCATGATAAAAATGCTTTTTATATTCATTTTACTTTTCATTGTAATCCTTCTCCTTAAATATTTTATATTTTAAAAAAAGTAGTACCGAAACAGTATACTATAAATCTAAAAAAAAGTCAAATTTTTGACTTTTTTCCAGAATTTTGAAATTTATACTACATTTATACCACTTGGTTTTTTATCAATAATTTCACCATATTACATATGAATTTTTGCTTCTCTAAATTACATTTAACAATTAATTCATACAATTCTTTATCCATATATCTTATTATATTATCACTTTTTTCATTTAGAACATCATAAATAGAAATATTTAAGAAATCACATATTTTCATAAACGTTTTTAATTCTATTTTTGTTTTTCCATTTTCTAATCTGCTTATATAATTCATAGATATTCCTAAGAAATCTGCCATTTCTTTTTGACTAATTTTATTTTCCATTCTCGTTGCTTGTATTCTTTTACCAATATTAGAAAAATCCATGTTCATATTATCACTTCTCCTTCATTGGTAAATATAACATTATGAGTTTTATTTGTCAATACATTTTTTACATAATAGTAAAAATTAATTTTATTTGTTACAGTTCAGACCTAAATGCCTAGAAGGTTAACTATATATTATTTTGAAATACCGCGTAAGCGACCAAACGAACGAATGTGAGTGCGATTGGAGCAACCTTCACACGTTGAAAAGAAAATTTTTAAATAGGATTAAATTTATTTAAAAGTAAATAAAAATTTTCTTTCAACATTAGTGGTTGCGACACACAAGGTATGAAAAATAATATATAGTTAACCTTCTAGGCATTTAGGTTTGAACTGTAACTTTTATTCATTCATAAGCAAAACTAATTCTCTATACTTTGAATTGCATAGGTATTATTAACAACTTTATCATATGGTGCTGGACTCTCTAATTCTCCAGCCAATGTCATCACTTCTTGAAGTCTATTGAAACTTTCTTCTTCTAATACAGGTGTTTCATTCCATGCATCAATATCTTTATATGTTTGAATTGCCTCTGTCAACATTTCAATACTTGTATCTGGGAAAAAGTCTTGTATAACAGTTGCAATCTCTTCTGCAGTATGTTCTTTTACCCAAGTTTGCCCTTCATAAATCGCGTCTGTAAAGCTTTGAATAATATCTTCATTTGCATCAATATAACTCTTTTTCGCAAAATAGGCTGTATATGGTATTTCACCTGCCTCTTCTCCAACTGATGCCACAACATATCCTTTTCCTTCTTGCTCTGTTAAAGAAGCTGTTGGTTCAAATAAGGTTACATAGTCCGTATTTCCAGCTGCAAATGCACCTGCCATTAAATCAAATTTAATACTGTCATCTAATACCACATCTGTTTCTGGATTAATTCCATTCTTTTTTAGTACATACTCTAATGTCATATATGGTACGCCACCTTTTCTTCCTGGAATGACTGTTTTACCTTTTAAATTTTCCCAGCTAAAATTTTCTTCATCTGTTCTAGAAACTAATAAAGAACCATCTTTTTTTGTTAATTGAGCAAATACTTCTGTATAGTCTTCTTTTCCTTCATTATATACATATATAGAAGCTTCTGGACCTGCAAATCCAATTTCTACTTGATTAGCTAATACACTTGTCATAACAGCATCAGCACCTTGACCAGTAGATAGTTCAATTTCGAGTCCTTTTTCTTCAAAATATCCGTTTTTGATTGCTACATATTGTGGTGCATAAAATACAGAACGTGTTACCTCGCTAACATTGATGGTTTTTAAAGAATTTTGATTGTTACCTTTTTGACATTTTATAACTACAGCAACAATAACAATTACAATGACTAAGATGACTGATACTAGCACAATTTTTCTTTTTTTATTCATTTCACACCTCCTAATTTTTTCTTCTTATATTTTATGTTGCTTATTAGAATTTGTGAAATTCATTTTTATATAGTTTATCAATATCATCAAATTCATATAACAAAAAAACTACTAAAATGAATTAGTAGTTTTTCTTAAATTATTGATAAAATGGTTTTATATACTTTTTTAGTAATCTGTAAAATTTGATATCAATTCTTTTATCTTTCTTGCCCTTCATCTAATAATTCAAAGTTTTTATTACGCTCTAACAATTCTTTTGCAAAAGCATTTCTATATGTATACATTTGTGTTCCAAAATCCACATATACACTAGGTAAGCCCTCACACTCTTCTAGAAGTTTCCTTATACTTTCAGCTGTATGTCTACTTAATTGCTTTTGTAACATTTCTCTTGTCTCTTGTGGATATGTGTTCATCAGATACTCTAACATCTCTTTATATGTTGAATTTTTCTTAGTTTCTCCTGGTACATGCATTCTAGAAAAGAAGTTTTCCTCTGCTTTCTTCTCCACTTCTTCATTTTTTAATGTATCTTCAATAAAATTTTGATTTTCATAAAGACCTAATACTCTTTCATTATCATATAAAGGATATACATCTATATCTCTACTTGCTTTTAAATGCATAGACCAATTTTCATCATGTCTATCATAGTTTCCATATAAACAATCATACACTATCATTTCTATGATTCTTTTTTTTGTTTGTTGCATTTTGGCTTGTATAAATTCTTCTGAGCAATTTCCTTTCATTCTATAAAAATCTGCTACTTGAGAAATGCTAGATGCTAAGACTAATTCTACATTATCATTGACATTTCCTTTATGTTTATCATCTTTTATAATTTCGTCATAGCTTTCTCTATATTTTTCTTTAAAACTTTCTATTGCAATTTTTCCTGCTTCTAGCATATCTTCTCTTTCTAATTGACTATAAATGATACAACCATCTTTTTCTTCTGGTGTTCCATGATTTCTTTCTTTATGTATATTTGCATAATATTTACTAAGATGTGCTAATTCTGCTTTGCAAGCTGGTATGTCTGTCTCCCTCGCTAAAACACTCCCTACAAATTCTCCATAATGGTTTGCACAAAACACCTTATGATCTTTGAATTCAGGTCTTTTTGGTTTAAATAATCCCTTTTTACGTTTTTTAGAATCTATATACCATCTTTTCCCTTTTAACTCTCCTACTTTTTCGAACTTATATGGTTTAAATCCATCAATATTTCTAAATTCGAACATTTTATTTCTCCTCTTCTAATATATATTTATCTGTTACTAACATACCTTTTGTTTTTCTTAGATATTCAAACTCATCATATTCATCCATTTCTAAATCTTCTAGTAATTCTTTCATCTCTTCTTGAGAATATTTTTCAATTTTAGGTAATCTTACTTTAAAAATAGCAAAGATTTCATCACTTTCATATATCTTATCCAAATCATAAAAAGGTAACAAAGCTTTTGATATTGCTTTTTCTTGAATCGCTTTTTCTACATGTTTTCTGCTCATTTTAAAATAATATTTTCCCTTTTCTTTATCCCTAAATAATGCACCTATTAAATATTTTTTATTTGTTCTATAATCTACCCATTTTAAATATAAGTACTCCATTTATCCTCCCATTTTATTATAATTCTAATGAATCATCATCTTTTTTCGGATGTTCTTCTTGCTTTGTTTGCTCGAATTCTTTGATTGTATTATTTATTTCCTGTTGTCTTTCCAAATATATTTTTTTAGCAAATGCTTTATGTTCTTCAGATAAACCTGGACACACTTCTAAAACTTCTTCTAAATCTTGATATGTATATCTTCCTATATCATTTAATGAATCCATTGTTTCCTCATAATAATGTTCTAATAAATATTTTAACAATGTAGTTGGTTCTATTTTTTTTGGATTTCCTGGTATACCAATACATGATGTTAAATTCTCCTTTTTAAATTTTTGATATTCTTTTTCACTTGATAAATATCTTACAATATCAGCTTTCTCTTCTTGCATTCCTAAAATTTGTTCATTATCAAATAATGGATAAAAATTAATCTCATTTGTTACTTGATTCACTTTTACACCAAGGTTGTCATCACTTCTATCCCTATTGGCAAACATCATATCAAACATACACATATCAAAAAATTCTTTTCGCATTTGTGGAATTTTATCACTTTGCCCATTTTTTTTATAATATTCTTCTAAAGTTTTTAATACAATTTCAATATTTACATAATTGTCTTCTGAATCTGTCTTACCTCGTGTTGTCATTTCTTTATATTTTTTAGGGTAAGCATCTTTATAACTTTCTACAATAGTCCTTAATGGTATAAAACTTTCTTCCAATTTGACTTCATACTGACTTAATACACCTTCTATATTTATGACTTTATTACTATACCTATTTTTTATCTTGATTTCTCCTAACTCTTCCTTGCAAACTTTTTTTCCTAATTGTTTTAAAATTAAGTATGCTATATATTCTGCATAATGATTAGCAAAATTCTTATTATTTTTTAAATTAGAATTATACCCTTTCTTAGACTTAAAATGTGCTAATATTAATCCATGGTCATCTTTGCGACACATTGTTGCCTCTACTTTCGTATCAAGCATTTTATATTCTCTTTTCCCATTAGCATAAAAATAATATCCATTTTTCGGATTTAATTTTTTCTGAACACCTAATTGTTCCTGTATTTCTTTTCTTACTTCTTTTAAAGTTTTTACTGATTTCAACATATTTACTCCTTTTGCACTATATATTTTACCATAAATTACATAAAAATCAAGTAAATTAGATATATTACTTTATGTAAATTCAAAAAAGTGTGATTTGAATGATTTTCATTTCAAATCACACTTTTTTATCGTATAGAAAAATCGAGTTTTTCCTATTCCACAAAAAAACAAAGTTTTATTGAAATTTTTTAGATTTCAATATAATTTTTTCTAATAATAGTACTGCTAAATACATTAATCCTGCCACAACACCAAGTATAATCACACTTGCCATAACCAAATCCAGCTTAAACACTTGCCCGCCATACACAATCAAATAACCTAATCCTGCTTTAGATACTAAGAATTCTCCAGATATTACCCCTACTAAAGAAAGTCCAATATTGACTTTTAAGGAATTAATAAAGGTAGAAATATTTGCTGGTATAACAATTTTGGTTAATATTTGTAATTTTGTGGCTTTAAATGTTTTTGCCATTTTGATTAAGTCTTTATCTGTTTTTATAAATCCATTTAGATTTTCTAATATGGTAACAACCAATGAAATCGCAACTGCCATCACAATAATGGCTGGTGTTCCTGCTCCTACCCAAATGATAATGACTGGACCCAAAGCAACTTTTGGTAAACTATTTAACACAACTAGATAGGGTTCTAATACATCTGAAAGAAATCTAGACCACCATAACATAATGGCAATCATTGTTCCTAAAATGGTTCCTATCAAAAATCCTACAACCGTTTCATATACAGTTACTTGAATATGCATTAACAAATCATTAGAGCCTAAGTTTGTTAAGGTTTGCCATATTCTACTTGGCTGGCTCATGATAAAACTATCAATCACATTCATATTCGCTAATATTTCCCATATAGCTAAAAATCCGATTAATATTGCTACCTGTGTTACCAATACAAATATTTTTCTTTTTCGATTATGTTTGATATATTGTTTTCTTTCTTGTGATAAAGAATTATTCATCAACACCCAACTCCTTCCATAAAGTGTTAAAATACCCACTAAATTTTGGACTTTCTCTTACATTAATAGGATTTCTATTTTCTATCTCAAAATCAATTGTATAGATATCTTTTACTCTTCCTGGTCTTTTCGTTAACACTACAACCCTATCAGACATACTAATGGCTTCTGAAATATCATGTGTGACAATAATCGCTGTCATATTTTCTTTTCTTAATATTGAATAAATGTCATTTGTTACCATGATTCTTGTTTGATAATCTAATGCTGAAAAGGCTTCATCTAATAATAAAATTTTTGGTTTTGTTGCTAAGGTTCTAATCAAAGCTGCTCTTTGTCTCATTCCTCCAGATAGTTCAGATGGATACTTATCTTTAAAATCATAAAGATTATATTTTTTTAATAAATTTTCTACATATTGTTTGCTTGTTTCATCTAATTTTCCTTTTAGTTCTAGTCCCAATATGCTATTACTCCATATATTTCTCCATTCTAATAAACAATCTTTTTGTAACATATATCCCACTTCTTCTGAAATTCCTTCTACTTTTTTATTTTCTATGTAGATTTCTCCTTTTGTTTTTTCTTCTAATCCACTAATAATAGATAATAAAGTGGATTTTCCACAACCACTGGGGCCTATAATAGATACAAATTCCCCTTCTTTTACTCTAAAATGAATATTATCTAGTGCTAAAATTTCCCCTTCTTTACTCTGATACGTTTTACAAATATTTTTTATCTCTAATATCGTTTTCATGTAGTTTCATTCCTTTCTAATCTTTTGATCTGTCTGTCATTTATTCTGCCATTAATATATTTTATGTAAAATAAGAAA
>CAWVJG010000058.1:0-7728 GCA_963929465.1 Bacillota bacterium | reverse complement strand
GTTTGTGTTTCTGCATCTTTTTTGATTAGTTTAAATGATGGACTATCTTCTATGGTTAACTTGATTGTATTTCCTTCTACTGTGTAGTTTTCTCCTTCTTGTTCTTGTGCTTCTTCATTAATTGTTGTTAATACTAGTGTTCCATCTACTTCTTCTACTTTAAATGTGATATCTTTTACTTTTGCATAGCCTTCTGGTGCTAATACTTCTTTTAAAGTATATGTTTGGTCTATACCTTTTTCTTCTACATATTGATATAGGTTGTCTATTGTTACTTTTCCTGTCTCCTCTGTTATATATTCTCCTACTTCTTCTCTTCCTTTATATAGTTTGAATTTTGCTCCTTGTAAATATTCTACTTCTGTGTCTGCTAGTGCTGTTTCTGCTTTTGCTATTAATTCATCACTACTTACTGTACTTTCTGTTGTTTTCTTTACTTTGATTAATTGTAAATCATATGTTGGTATTTTTTCATCTTCTAATGTGATATTAATTGTTGGTATACTATCTTCTTCTGTTGTTGTTTGTTCTTTGATTTCTCCTGTTGCTGCTTCATCTTCTATTTTTTCTACTGTATAATTTCCGTCATTGTTTACGATTTTAAATTTTATTGGGTTCGCTAAATAATACCCCTCTGCTCTTACTTCTTGCAAAGTGTATTCTTGATTGACTGATAAGCCATTAAATGTTAATTCTCCATTAGCATTTGTTGTTAAGCTTCTTCCATTTTCACTTAGGTTATATCCTGTTAATTTAAATCTTGCTCCTTGTATTGTTGTGTCTGTTCCTTGTTCTTTTTTTGTTATTCTGATACTTGCTTTTACTTCATCTTCTACTTGTACATTTACTTTGTAGTTTTCTCCTTCTTCTTTTGTTACTGTGATTTCTCCTTTTGTGGTTCCTTCTGTTTTTTCTATACTCAAGTTTCCTTCATCATCGACATGACCAATAAACCTGATAACATTTGTGTTTAATTCATAGTCATCTGGTGAGTTGATTTCTCTGATTTCATATTCTCTTTCTGCATATAGATTTGTGATAGTTAATTTTCCTTGTGAGTTTGTTACTGCTGTTTTGCTTTCTCCTCTTGTTTCTGTTACATTTCCTTCGTTGTTATTTTCTCCTGAATCTTCTCCTCCTTCTACATCTTCTTTTATAATTTCCGTTATGCTATATGTTGCTCCTGGTACTAATTTGTCTTTTCCTGTTTGATATTTTGTTAGTTCTAAATCATATTTTTCTGCTATTCTAAATCCTAATTTGTTTGGTTCTGTTTGTGTTCTATATTTTCCTTGTTCTGTGTCTAAACAGAAGTATACTCCATGATGACTGAATGATACTTGATTGAATTCTAATCCATTTGGTATTTTGACTGTATAGTTGAATACAAATTCTTTTCCTGTTGGCATTACATAGTCACCTAGGTCTATTAAGAATGTTTTGATGTTATCCCAGTTTTCTACTTCTTCTGCTGTTTTCCAGTTATTTTCTGCTTTGCTTAGATCTGTATCTGGGTTTTCATTATCTGAATAGTATACTGTTGCTATTTCTGCTAGTTCTGCTGGTACTTCTATTCCTTCATTTGTCATTTTGGTTGTGAATGTTGATCCTAAGTCTGCTCCACTGATGACATATGTGTTTCCTTCAAATGGTATTTTTCCTAAGATTTGTATTTCACTGATTGTACTTGCATAATTGTTCTTTACTTGTACGCCTATTTTTGCTGTTTGTTCTTCTTGTTCTTGGTCTACTACCGCATATGTCGGTTTTATGTCTGCTACTTCTGGTGATACGACTTCACTTCCTTGGTCATCATATTCTGTTGCTGTTTGGTTGGTTAATAGAGAGTTTGGTGATACCATACTTAGACTTGTTGTTGTACGATTTACCATCTCTTCTGTGTTTAGGTTATTGTTTACATCATAGATATCTTTTGCATTGTAATAATAGTCACTTCCATTTTCATTGCTAGCGTACAACTCAATTTGTTTGGTTGTTGTTGCAATTCTTGGATCTGGTGATAAGTCTATATCTACTGTTATATAAAATGTTTGTGGAGTATTATTTTTTGTTACTATTTTTATGAATAACGCTCCATCTTCTTCCAATAATTCATAATTCTCTAGTGTAACACTTGGATTATTGACTGTTACACTATTTAATTTTGCGTCAATTATCTCCTCTGGTAGTTTTACTAAAAATGTTCCATTTTTCCATTTTACTTGGTTTGCTGTTTCATCTGCATATGCTTCTATTGTTATTTTTTCATTCTTTTCTGTACTTTGTGTTGATATTGTATTGTTACTTATACCGATATTTGCTATTGATATTGGTGCTTCATAGTTTGCTTGGTTTGTGTCTGTTTCTACATATCTTCCTGCAACATATCCTACTATTGTTGATTTTATATATTGTAATTCGTCAAATTGCTCTCTTGTGTATTTTGTTGTTATCTTTTCATCATCTATTTCTTTAATGTTATATACATAAAGTGATGCATTATTTCTTTGCAATGTGCTTGTCTCTACTCTTATATGTTTTACTGGTATTTCATATCTATATGGATTGGTTGATGTATATTTGTTCCAATCGTTTTGAGTAAATGTTACAAGTAAATTTCCTGTGTCTTCATCATATACTTTTATCCAACCTTCTTCTCCAAGTAGTGTGTCTGCTCCACTGAAGTATATTCCTACATTTGATACTATTTCATCTGCACTTTCTTCTGTTCCATCTGTTTTTATAAACTGATCTGTTACCTGCTCTCCATCATCTTGGGTTTCTTTCATTACCATTTCGCCTAATTCTGAATTCGTTCCTATATTTCCTATCCATGTTACTATATATGTATCATCTGTTTCTTCATCACTTTGTTCATTATATATTTTTAGTGGTTTTTGTTTTGATATGATATATCTTCTTGTTGGACTATATACCAATTTTCCTACTGCAATATCAAAATTAGCCATATCTCCCATATGCTTTTCATATGTTGCTACTACTGTTGTTTGTGCTATATTTGATTTATATGGATTTGTAAATTCTTCACTTGGATTGTTATATCCTTCGTAATATGTTTTTACTGGTATTTTGATTGTAACTGCTTCTGCTCCTAATGATTCATATGCCTTCATTGGGTATACAACTCTTATTCCATAACTGTTGCTTGTTGGCATTGCATTTGTGACTTTCCCTTCTTCATTTGCTTCTGCTGTTCTGTCTATTGTAAATGTTCTATTTTCTGCATCATAATGAAACACACCATTACTTCCTGTGTATATCACTTCTATTGGTGCATATCCATTTAATTCTGGTATTTCTCCTTCTACATGATTTTTACTTAAGATTAATTCTTTATTTGTCTCTTCTGTATTGATTGTAAAATCTAAGTTAATTGTATCTTCTTCTTCATTGATTGCTTGGTCTATATCTTTATTTTGATTTGTTGTATTAATTCTTGCTGTTGTTTTTCCATACCAATCTATATTAAATTCAACTGTTTTACTTATTGGGATTTCTATTCCACTTCCATCTACATATGTACCTGTTAAGGTCACACTATTTACTTTGCTATAGTTATTTATATTGTTTCCTATTGCATTTGCTTTTTTTGATGCTTGTGAATAGTCCCCACTTCTTACAATTCCTGTTAGCATTTTTTGAGTTCCATTTGTTAGTTCGTTGAATTCTATCGTTTTTATATTACTTCCTATATAGTTATCTTTTAATTCATTGTCTTTTGGTAATGCTGTTTGTAAATAGAAATTTTCTCCATTTACTGTTATTTTAGCATCCTTTAAAGATCCTGCTGTTTGAACATTTAACTCCATATACAATGTATCTTCGGCACCTATTTCTTTACTGGTTCCTCTTATACTTTCTGCATATCCGTCTCCATTTACGTCACGCAAAAAGAATGCGTCAAATTTGACATTACTGGTTCCATCTACAGCTGCCTCTGCATCTTTGTCTTCAATTACATCATATGTCATTGCTTTGGCTAATTCTGGACTGATTCCACTTTGATTATTCTGCCTTTTATTTGCATGGTAAATAGCAGTCATTACCATTGTAATGATTGCTAATACTGCTACAACACTTGATATCACTTTTACCCTATTTTGTGATATCTTTGTTTTGAAATTCGTTTTAAAGTCTTTCGCAAATTTCTTTTTCATACTCACAGTCTCCTTTTGCTTTTATATTATATATATTTATTTTAATATCTTAGAGACTCTAAGTAAATATGTCGAATGCTGTCAAATTCTACCATATTTTATCTTTATTACGGATTCTTGCTCTTTCAGAATTATTGTGTAATATTATTTTTATTTTACAATTGTTTTACATCTGTGTAATTATTACCGTTTTTCACTAGGGAATGTCCTTTTGGGGACGTTTCTGTTTGGGACATTTTAGGATGTTCTTTTTGGATATTTTTATACAATCCTGCTAAATTTTGTAACATTATTAGTGAAACTTTTAATAATCTACTTATTTACTTTTCTAAAAAACAAAAAAGAATCCCGATTATTAAACATTTTTGTCTAATAATTGGGATTTCTTTGTATTTAGATATTTTATTTTTATTCTTTAGCTGATTTCTTTTCTAATTGATAAATAATAAAAGATAAAACAACACCTAATGTAGCTGTAATTAATTGTGTTGTACTCATAGCTGTTTGTAAATTTGAAACTAATTTCTCTGGGAAAACACCAAAGGCATTTAAAATTCCAAAGAAAGCAAATATAATAGCTACTTTTACAATAACACCTACTACTCCTGCTAAGAAATAATGTTTATTTTTTCCTAACATGATAAATTTGTAAGCATAAACTAATGCAAAATTTCCTACCCATATTGCTGGTATCATATATACCATATATGTAGAAGCTGTTCCAAATACATATCCACTTAGTATTGTAGAAATACTTGGCATTGTTACAACTCCAAGAATTTTAGCCCAACCTTTTAAATTGATAGCTGTTGTGACTAAAGCCATATTGACAATTGTTCCAACAATTAATTGTGAATTTGTTGCTATAACACTTGTTGCTCCAAATAAACTTGTGATTAGCTGTCCTAAGAATGTTGGAACTAATAGGGCAATTAAAAATATAATAATTGTTTGTGCTATATCAGCACCTTTTGAAAAATCGGTTATTCTTTTATTAATAACACTTTCATTCTCCATTTTAAACTCCTCCTTTTATAGAAATAGAGCTTTAAAATAAGAATATATTATTCCTATTATGGCAACCCTTGTATCCATGATTTCCTCCTAAAATTATATTCATACTTCTACTTCAATAATATTTTAGTATCAGAAATTTTTAAATACTTTGCTATAAAGATATTCTTACTAGCTCAGTCTTTGTTATTATATCATATTCATGATTTTTTTCAATATTTTTATTTAATAGATTTTTTATTATTGAATTCCAATAGATTTATAGAAATCCAATAATATTGGTATCAAAATTGAATATTATTTCAACAGCTATATGGATTTTTTTTGACTCTTATAATATAATCTTAATATAAAATTACTGCGAGAAGTTAATAACTTTTCACAAAAAATGGTTCAAGTATTGCATTGAATAAGAGAAGAGGAAAGTATATGAAACAATTTAAAATACAAGAAGTAATATCAATTATTTGTAGTATAATAGGATTAATTTTATCATCATATGGTTTATTAATGAGTTTACAAAGTATAGGTGCAGATGGTTGGGGACAATTAGGAGTTATCTTTATAATACCCTCAGTTATTGCTTTAACTGTAATAGTATTTGATCTTTTAATAACAGTTGGCAAAATTAAAAGAGGATTCATATATTCCTGTATGAATAGTGTAATTAAGATTTGTATTATAGGGTACGTCATTTCAAGTATAATCTCTGATTATAAATACGAAATACAATATGGAGTATCAAATTTAGATTTTGATTTAATTCTAATTGTTGCATTAACAATAATTACAATTCCATCTATTTTAAATATGGTTAAATTAATTAAGTCAAAGAATAAGTGAATATAATTTAAGGAGAATATAATAATGAATATAATGAATATAACTAATAGAACATTTTATGATGATAATGGTAATGTAATTAGTGAAGAAGAACATAAACAATTATTAAAAAAATTCCAAGATGATGTTGATGCTAAATATAACAGAATTGTAAATTATTTAGTTGAACAAATAAATCAAAGATGTAGTAATGATAACCAAAAATTATGGATACTTTTTGATTATCTGACGGGAGAAAATATGCAATATAATCTTATGGGTGTAACTCCTAGTGGAAGAATGGCACTAGATTATGGATACGAATTTCCTCCCTACAAGACTTTGAGAATACAACAAGGAACTAAATATCCCGTTATTTTAAATCATTCTGGTGTATGCATTTCTTATGCAAAAACATTTGAAGATATTTGTAATCGATTCGGAATTCCATGCAAAGTTGTAACTGGTTTTACTGGTATGGAACACGCTTGGAATGTTGTTTCTAATCAAGGAGAATTAAAACATATTGATATTGCATATGCTATTATGAATAGAAATAAAGTTGATAAATCAAATTATTTTTTAAAAACTTTTGATGAGTTAAAACAATTATGTGGAAATCGTTCTATTAATGAATCCTTAGATGATTTAAAAAAAGCATTATGTGGTAAAATTAGAATTATTAGTAGAACAGATCAACAACTGGAAAATAAAATTAAAATTATCAGTAGAACAGATCAACAACTGGAAAATAAAATAAAAATAATAGGTAAGAATGATGAAAATAGAACTGCTCATAGTACAGATAGTAAAATCAACATAATTCATCGTAGTGATTTACAACCAAAAAAATCTAGTCGGTCAAAATAGTAAAGATGATCTTGAAAAATAATTAATGAATATTGTATACAAAAAAATAATTCGATTAATCAACTATTGCATAAATTATAACATAATAAAATTATTTTTCAACAGCCCTTGTTGAATAAACAAATGTTTGATATAATGTTGTCAAAAAATTACAAGGAGCTGATATTATGAACAAAGATGAAACTAAATTAAAAAATAATGCAATTATTCACAAAGATAATTCTTTAAACAGATTAGATTTGTCATTTCTTAAACATATAGAATTAAATGAATATAAAAAAAGTGATTTATTGGCATATTGGATATATGACTTTGCAGAATATCACGATGAAGAAAAAACATTCAATATTGCAAAATCTGGTGTGTACTCTCGTGGTGATGTAATAAAAGTAAACTTAGGTTTTAATATTGGAAATGAATTAGGAGGATTACATTATTGTATTGTAATAAATAAATATGATAATACTAGAAATGGAACTTTAAATGTTATTCCATTAACATCTAGAAAAGATAATAAAAAATATGATTCCTCTTCTGTAAATCTCGGAAAGGAACTTTACAATATATTCCAAAGAAAAATTGAAAAAGAAAAAGGCAAATTGCAACAAATACTAGATGAATTAGAAAAGATAGAAGATATTCCTATTAGTATTCAGAATATAATAGAAAAAGAACAAAAATATATTGAAAAAATAGAAAAAGAAATCAGTAAAATGAAAAAAGACAGTATTGCTTTAATTAATCAAATAACGACAATTAGCAAACAAAGAATTTTCAAGGATACTGTGCGAAGAAATGTAAAAATATCCAGTGAATCACTTGATTTGATTGATAAACAAATTAT
>CAWVJG010000057.1:0-5576 GCA_963929465.1 Bacillota bacterium | reverse complement strand
AAGAAATATCCTGCTGTCATATCTAAATAATTTAGTCCACTATATGTTGGGAATTTTGCTTTTACTTTATCTTTGAAATCTCCTGCATTTGAAGATTCTTTTGCTAATACTTTTAAATCCTCAATATATGTAATTTTTGTATCGACATCTGCCATTGTTTCTGGTACATAATGGCTAGATAATACTAAGTTATATCCTTTTTCTTTATATCCTTTTAATTGTGCTATGATTGCATTTGCATGCCCCTCTCCTGCAACAATTGAATGACAATCATGTCCTAACATATGAGTATATATACAATTGATTTGTGGAAATTCAATTTCAATATTTTCATCATGATAGGTTATATTTAATTCAAAACCACCAATATTGACTGTATTTTCTTTTAGTATATCTGTTATTTCATGATATTCTTTTGCAAAAGCTCCTCCAAATGAACTTTCAAATCCAGTTACTAAATTATGAATGGTTCCTTCTTTCATAGATTTTATTGTTCCTTCTGATGCATAACCTTTTACTTCTTTTAAAATTGTACCTCCATTTGGATGATCTGAAAATACTTTTCCTACTATATGTTTATTTAATCCTTTTACATATGTTTCAAACTCTTCTAAATTATCATAAAATGCTGGGAATTCTACTAATAATATATTTTTATCATTTTCTAAAATATAGCTTTCATCATTCATTAAATCATTTGTTTGATAGCTATGCAATTTGATATCTCCAAAATCATATATATCTACATATCCTTTTTTTAAATTTACTGTTTTTTTCTCCATGATAAACACTCTCCTATTTCATACATATATTTTGAAAATTGGTAGCTACGTTTTTCAATTTCTAACCATATTGTAATCGCCTTTTTCCTTCTTGTAAAGTAGGCACTTTAAAGTGGTATAGTTTCCTCAAAGTAACTTTTGTGTATTTTACTGGCTTTACAAGTTTAAAATTTTTTTAATTTTTATGGTATATTACATTCTTTATGGATATTATATCCTTTTTTATACTTTTATTGATTTTGTAAGATTATATTGTTTACTTTTTTATGTTTTTTTGTTATGATATAAGAAAACCTAACTTTGTTGTGTATGAAAAAGACTACATATTTTCAAGATAAAAGTCAAAATTTCCTATGCAACAAGAAAAACATACATTAATAAAATCTAAAAATTTCTTAGGAGGTGTTCTTGAATGACAAAAAAAGATTTACCAGCTTGTCCTGTAGAAATTACCATGGGATTAATTGGAGAAAAATGGAAAGTTTTAATTATTAGAGATTTATTAACAGGAACGAAACGATTTGGAGAATTAAGAAAGTCAGTTACTGGTATTACCCAAAAAGTATTAACTAATAATTTGAGACAAATGGAAGCTTCTGGTCTTGTGAAAAGAAAAGTATATGCTGAAGTTCCTCCAAGAGTAGAATATTCTCTTACTGAAACAGGTCTCAGTTTAAAACCTATTTTAGATTCTATGGTAAAATGGGGAAATGAATATAAGAACTTGGTTCACTAACCTATTCAAAAATTGCAAATAAGTACTTTTAAATCTTGTATTATTCAATTGAGAAAAAGGAGGATATCCTAAAATGAACTGATAGCTTAAACCAATTCAGAATAGGATTCCTCTTTTACCTTATCTCTTTTCATCCAACCAATGTATTTAATTTGATTCTATATAATCCATGATATCTCCTCCAATGATTTCTCCTGTTGTACAATCAACAAAATAACTATATTTACCTTCTGTATATCTTTCTTCTACATTTTCAAAATTATCTTCATAGGTAATAACAACTACCCAAGCGTTTCTTATTTTATTTTCGACATTATAATAATTTTTTTCTTCATTTGGATAATTTGTGGTCTGCATAGCCTCATAATATTTTTCTGTATTATTTATTCTTTCGTACGCATCTGCATTCATTTTTACGATTCTTCTCTCTGCTTTGGTTTCTATTACTTTATTTGTTTCGATTTTTTTATCTTCATCTAATGCAATTTGAACTGCCTCCTCTTTTGTTATAAGAATTTCATTATTATCAAATGGTGTATTTTCAACTGTAAAACAATCAAAATTTTTATTTTTAGATTCAATACTTATGTATATCATTTCATAAGGATTATATATCTCTCCATATTTTTTATTATACGTTATATCAATTTTATATCCGCTATCTTTACCACTTCCTCTATTATTATTACAAAATACTTTTGTAATTTCATATTCTCCTTCTTTAAAACCAAACAATGTATAGTATTCATTTGCTATTTGTATTGCTTCCTCTTCTGTTATTTCAATATTACAATCTTGCTGATCCTTATTTAAGTTCCATATTGTTTCAAATTCTTCTGTTTTTCCATTAATACTAATCTCATAGTTATCTTCTGTATTAAATCTATATATTATCGTATCAGAATCCATTTCTTTATAATGATTTGTATTTACAATATTTGTGTTAAATCCTATTTCTTTTAGTTTATTTAGTGCCACTTCTTTTGCTTGCTCCTCTGTTATATTTTCTTTTTTACTTTCTTCTGTAATTTGGTCTGTTACATTTTCTATTTTTTCTGGTTCCTTCCATATGTTTTCGATTACTTTACTTGTTGCAAAAACACCTCCTGTTAGTAACATCAATGTACAAGCAGCAATTCCTATATTCTTAAATACAAATTTTCCTTTTTTATTCATAGCTATTTCCTCCTCATCTTTGATTTTAGATATAGCTATTTTTATTTTCAATTTTTCTTTTATTTCCTTATTCATCTTTCAAAAAACCTCCTCGTTTTAATTCTTGTTTTATTTTCTTTCGTATTCTATGCAATTTTGTTTTTACATTTGCTTCTGAAATATTTAATTCTTTAGCTATATCTTTTATAGACTTAGTAGAGTAATAAAACATTTTTATTACTTTTACATCCATTTCTTTTAAATCATTTATTTTCTTATATAATTCGTTTATCTCTTCTCTTTCTTGTGAATATATATCCAAACTACTATATTCAATTAAATTTTCACATTGCTCTATATCAATTGTATGTTTTAATGTTTTTAGCCTTTCTTTTACTAGATTTCTAGTAATTCCTGCCATATAAGAACTTAAAGACTTTATTGGGTAATTTTCTTCATACTTCTTCCATAATACAAAAAATGTATCTAGGATAATTTCTTCTTTGTCTTCTGCTGATATGTTGTTACTAACCATGTTTTGTATGATTGTTCTTAAATATGGTGTATAATCATCTACAATGCTATCTAAATCAAGCTTTTTATTAATGACATAATTTTCTAGGTTTTTATCTTTCACTTTTATAACTCCTTTATAAGATATCTTACATCTTTATTGTGGCAAAAAAAACAAAAAGGTTACAAAATATTAAAAAATACGGAGATTATTTTTTTAATCTCCGTATTTTTATCTTAATTATCTATTACATATTCTTAATGTTTTTAATTATTTACAAAATAATTATATTACATTCTTCTTTTTTATACATTTTATTATTCAATTAACTATATTCTATTCTTCTTGCTTATCTAATAAATCAATATCATTAGCTATTTTCTTTCTTATTCCATTTATACAGATGCATAAAATAATGATAATAGCATCTATAGCAATGTAATATCCTGCTTTACTATATCCCTTTTCCTCTATATAACTTTTTAAATTATATAATTCGTCATCATAAAGTTCAATTTCTTCACCATTTTGATAATATAGTGTAAATTCATAATCATTAAAGTCCATAAAAAATTGTATTTTTTTCAATTGATTTATGTCATTTGTCTCATCATAATACTCACTCGTTTTTAACATATTTTCTATGATTTCTTTATTATTGCCATTTACATTTACAATACTTCTTCCTAATCCACTAAATATATGATATCCATTATAAATTATCATTATAATTCCTATAACAATGACTAGCATTAACAATAATTCAAAAATCACAAATAAGTTTCTTTTCATATAAAACTCCTAACTTTTCTTTTTGCACCATTTGATAATTTTCTATTCTTAGAATTTATACTTGTTTTTGATTTAATAATTTTGTTTTTAAATTATATAATTTATGAGATAAATCCACATAATATTTTTGTGGGTTTTCTAGTCTTTTGATTTCTTCCCATATTGTTCCTAATTGTTCTTTTGTGTATTTTACAATTTCGTTTATGGTTGGTTGTTTATAGACTAATTTTCCATTTTCAAATATTTTTTCTTGCAATTCTTTTACATAATAATTATGTAATTTCTTTCTTTTCCAGGTATTATATTGGTCAAATATTTCATATTCTCCCTCTGGTTCTTTTTCATTTTTTAACATGATAACATCTGCTAATGCATAGTTAGTTTCTTTAGAATAAAAACGATATACCTTTTTAAAACTTGGATTTGTAATTTTTTCTACATTTTCACTAATTTTTATTTTTGGTATAATTTTTCCTTCTTTTTCCATTGCAGCTAATTTATATACACCACCAAATACAGAATCACTTTTTGCTGTAATTAAATTCTCTCCTACACCAAATAAATCGATTTTCGCATCTTGCTCTATCAATGAACTAATTAAATTTTCGTCTAATGCATTTGTTGCACATATTTTACAATCTGGATATCCAGCTTCATCCAAGATTACTCTTACTTTTTTAGATAAATATGCTAAATCTCCACTATCTAATCTAACTGCAACTGGTCTAATTCCTTGTGGCTTTAAAACTTCATCAAATACTTTTATCGCATTTGGTAATCCACTTTGTAATGTATGATATGTATCAATTAAATATGTACCATTGTTAGGATATAGTTCTGCATATGTTTTAAATGCTTCATATTCATTATCAAAACTTTGTATCCAACTATGTGCCATTGTTCCACTTGCTGGAACATGAAATTTTTCGCTAGCTGCTGTGCAAGAAGTTCCTACTGCCCCTCCTATAATAGCTGCTCTTGCTCCATAAATTGCTGCTGATACTCCATGAGCTCTTCTTGCTCCAAATTCCATTACTGGTCTTCCTTGTGCTGCTCTTACAATTCTTGCTGTTTTTGTTGCAATTAAGCTTTGATGATTAATAATTAGTAATAACATCGTTTCCAAAAGTTGTGCTTCACTAACTGGTGCTCTTACTGTAATTAATGGTTCATTTGGAAATACCACAGTTCCTTCTGGTATTGCCCAAATATCTCCTGTAAATTTAAAATCTTTTAAATAATTTAAATATTCTTCTGAAAACATATTTTGTTTTCTTAAATACTCTATATCTTCTTCATCGAATTTTAAATTTTGTATAAATTCTATAATCTGTTCCAATCCTGCTACAATCGCATATCCACCACCATCTGGAACTTTTCTAAAAAATACATCAAAATAAGCAATATCATTCTTATTTTTTGAGAAATATCCATTTGACATTGTAAATTCATAAAAATCTGCTACTAATTCTAATTTTTCTTGATTCATTTTTATGTTTCCTCCCATATATTTAATTTCAAAACTTTTTTCTATTATCATACTACAAAAAAGAAAATTATTCCATACATACCTGTAATAAAATAATTTTCTTTTACT
>CAWVJG010000056.1:0-3270 GCA_963929465.1 Bacillota bacterium | reverse complement strand
TGTATAACTATATGTTACATTTCTATTATTTTCCTCATATTTTACTACAAAAATATTTGGATATGCTTTTTCTATTGTAGCTTCTTTTTCAAAGGCTTTACTTCTACCTAAAGACCCTTTGACAATTATCTTTTGCCCCACTTTCTCTAAGATGTCAGTTTTTAGATTTGCTATGTCATTTTTACAGATCATGCTATCACCTACTCCCTTAAGATAGCTTGATTATAGCATTTTAAAGGAAAAATGTCAAAAAAAGCATATTGTTGTAAAATCTTTGAAGTGCTTGATTTTAGAGAG
Source organism: Bacillota bacterium (assembly GCA_963929465.1). Lineage (GTDB taxonomy): Bacteria > Bacillota > Clostridia > TANB77 > CAG-508 > CAG-269. The sequence continues at coordinate 2,973 of CAWVJG010000056.1, read as the reverse complement.
TTTTATGAATTTTTGTTTTTAATATTACTTTTGTGTTACAGTTATGTTACGATTTTATTTCATTTTTTTACTGATTAGTAATCTTGCCTTTCTTATTTCCTGATTTTATACATTTTTCCATTTGCTCCTATACCACTAACACCTTGTTTTCCATCTCTTAATTCATTTTCTATGTCTTCAATCGTTATATATTTATATCTCTCTGTTACTGCTATTTTTTCAGCTACAATGAGTGGATCTATAAAATCTATTAAAATTCTTCCTGGCGAAGATGCAAAATTAGCTCCTGCACAAATTAATGCCTCAAAATAACTCTGACAAGCACCAGCAAATATGACTAATTTTTTATTGGTTTCTTTGTCATATTTTCTTGCTTCTTTAACTGTTTCTATAAAATATTTTGAGTTACGATAATTATATAAGTCATCATATCTTGAATTCTTCTTTATTATTCCATCATGTCCTGTTATGACTAATATGTCTGGTTGATATATTTTTAAAAGATTATATACTACTTTTGGTTGCTTATATTCAGGTATATTTTTTACGATAGCATTTAGACCTAATTTCTTATAATATCGATATGATTTTTCACTATATTTTTTGTCTCCGTCTAAATGCAGGATTTTTCCCGTTATCGTATATTTATTTCTATTTTCCTCTATTTTATCTAAGCACTTAATTTTGCCTTCTATTCTTTTTTGTATTTTATTTAAATCTTCTTGTATTCTTTCTTCACTTACTTTTTCTAAATCACTTAATTTGCTATCTGCTTCTACTCTTTCTATAATTCCTATTAGAATAGCAATTTGCCCTGTTTTTGTATTTATAATGTTTTTTACACGAAATAAAATGTCTTTATTATATGATTTTCTTCCTACTATATCACCAATTTTTATTTTTTCCATATTAATACCACCTTAAAGTTAAGCTATTATATTCTATGTCGATTTTTGTAAATTGGTGATTTTTTTATCCTATTAAAAAATGTGACTGAAAAATCCTCAAAACTAACAATTAGTTATTTCTAACTAGTTGCTAGTTTTTTTATTTTCAAAAGAAATGCCTTGCAAAAAATCTTTTAAGACTCCTTTGCAAGACTTAATATATCTTACATATAAAAAACTGGCAACTAATTATTTCTAACTAGTCGCCTTTCATAGCAATTCAACTGGAACTTTCGTTCCTTTCATAGCAATCTTTATGACTACTTTCTAATACTATGATACTATATTTTATGCTATTCGTCAATGATTTATTCAATAGAATTTTTATATTTTCGGAGTTGATTGATTTGTATTATTAAATTCTAAACATATTTTTTTGGATATACTGTCCATATAATTTCCATCTAATGTTCCTATTGTTCCAGAAAATTTCAATCTTAATATACTCACTTTCTTCATTCTTGTAATCCTTGCCCATCTAAGCATCTTCTTAAAACCATTTATTTTATCTAGTTCAATTATCTCTGTAAGTTCATTTTTCTGTTTTTTAGATTCTTCTAATGTAATTTTTCCATGTTCCAACTCTTCTTCTATTCTTATATATTCTATTGGTTTTTTGGATGATATAGGCAAAACAAATAAATCCTTCTCAAAATTTTTTAATATAACAGCTGGATGTATACCGCCAAATTCATTTCCGACATTAAAACCAAAATCTATCCATACAACATTTCCTCTTTTGAATAAAACATATTTCATAAGTATTTTTACATCTTCCACAAATATTTCTTGGTTATTAAATATATATTTATTATCTTTTAAAATATAGTTTGATTTTATAATAAATTTAACCATCTTATTTGACTTATTATAAGTATATTTGCTAATAACATAATTCTGTAGAGTATATTTAGCTATATTTCTATAAATATATTCTTCGTCTTCTTCTTTCTCTACTTTTTCTGTTTTATCCTTAATCCAAGTAAAATAAAGTTTTCCTCTTTTTTGATGTTCTTTTTTATTTAATGATTTTCTAAATTCTCGTAATTTCTTTAAACATTTAATATAAGATTCTTTCACATAATCACACTCCAAATATGAAAGCATTTTGTTTTTATATTATATCAAACGTTTGTTTTTATTGCAAGTGGTTTTATTAATTTTCTAATAATATAAATTATGCATTATATCAAATTTTTTTGAATAAATCATATTTTCCTATTATTTTCTTTGTAGTTATTCATTTTAGGCTTTATGCTCATGTAAATGACTATATTTTAATTTTGTTGCCATCCCTCCTCTTATATGTCTTTCTGCTTTATTTTCATCTAATACTTTTCGTACTTCATGTGCTAAACTTGGATTTATTTTTTTTAATCTTTCTGATACATCTTTATGTACCGATGTTACTTTTCGTAACGGTAGAATTTATATCTTCAAAATTAGTAATTACTGTAGGTTGACTTCCAATTTCATTTAATAATTTTAGTCTTACTTCTACATTCGAATCACTATCAACTTCTATTACATCTATTATTGTTTTTAACATTGCATTTGTAATTGTTTCATTATTTAATACATCATCAACTGTACTTATTGTTTTTGCTAGTTCTTTTTCTAATACATCTTTTTCCTTTATTTCTGAAGTAATTAACTTTAATTCTCTTTCTAATCTTGATATATCTTCATTTAATGGATTTGTATATTGTTTTAATTCTTTCATATTGATTACTTCATTTTGAAACATTTCCATATATTTTTGTTTCTTAACGGTTACTTTTTCTATTTCTTTAAGTAGACTTTCTTCACTTCTTTCATTGTTTTCTCTTAAAGCCGTTATTTTTTCAAATTCTTTTTCAACTGCTTTCATAAAGTTCTTTTTATTAGAAATTATACTTTTAAGATATTCTTTAATAGCATTTAAAAGTTCTTCTTCATCTATAACAGTTGTATTAGGACAATGATTTACACCCATTGAGTTTCTTCCACTACATACCCATCTTATATATTCTTTTCCATCTTCTGT
>CAWVJG010000055.1:0-4553 GCA_963929465.1 Bacillota bacterium | reverse complement strand
TGTAAGACATGTATTTGATAAAGCAGGAGGAAACTTAGGAACAACAGGTTGTGTATCATATATGTTTAATAAAAAAGGTGTTATTGTTATTGAAAAAGAAGCAACATCTATGAGTGAGGATGATTTGATGATGTTAGCATTAGAAGCAGGAGCAGAAGATTTTTCAGCAGAAGAGGAAGTATATGAAATTACAACAGACCCAGCAGATTTTACAGCTGTTCGTGAAAAATTGGAAGAAGCAGGACTAGAATTCTTAGAGGCAGAAGTTCAAATGGTACCAACAACTACTGTAAAACTAGATGAAAAGGGAACCGAAAAAATGGAAAGATTAATTGAAAATCTAGAAGATTTAGATGATGTTTCAAATATTTATCATAACTGGGAAGAATAAAGGTAAATAGATAAATGACAGTAGAAATACAGTTATTTATCTATTTATGCTATAAAAAAATTTTTAGAGCAAATTGCTCAAATGGAGGCAAATATGAAACAAAAGAAAAATAAAGGATTACGAATTACGATAGTTATTTTATTAATTATTATTCTACTTTTAGTAGGAGGAATTGCATATTTATATTTTTTCACAGATATGTTTAAGAGTAATAAACAGTTATTTTTCAAATACACATCACAGATTGTCCAAAGTGAAGATGGATTTATTAATAATGAGTTAGTACAATATTTCCAAAAAAAGAACAGCACAAGTTATGAAAATAACGGAGAGATAACATTTGAAGTATCTATTCCTAATATGGAAGATGATTTAGAATTAGCAAATAATTTTAATATTACCTTTACTGGAAAAGAAGATCCTACTAATTCAAAATCAGAAAAAGAAATTAGTCTTAACTATTCAGATAGTGTCAAATTTCCATTAACATATAGAAAAACAAATACTATAACAGGAATTCAAACGCAGTATATTGGAAGTAACTATGTATCTATCAAGAATGATGAAGAAATTTCTGGATTAGAAGATATAAATAATTTATTAAAATTACAAAAATTAGAATTTTCTAATGAAGAACTACGAAACTTAAAAACGACCTATTTTGATAATATATTAAATACCTTAGATGATAGTAAATTTTCTACATTAACAGAGGAAAATTTAACAGGATATAGATTAACATTAACTGGAGAAGAATTAAAAAATACAATGGTTCAAATTTTAAATGCATTAAAAACAGATACAAATACAACTCATAAACTAAATGAGATATTACAAGGGGTAGGAATAAATGCAGAAATAGATGAGGACTCTATAGATGATTTAATAGAAAGTATTAATGATTCAGAATGGAATCAAGATATAGAAATGACTGTATATGCTAGTGGTGGAAATCTTAGTAAAGTGTTGATAGAAATAGCAGGAAATACACTAACAATGAATAAAGAAGGCAATAATCAAGATATGACTTATACAGTATCTTTCAATACGACAGAACAAGATGTAAGTGCCGTAGTTACTGCAAAATATTCTGGATTAAATTCAGATAATGTAACTGAAACGTATGAGCTAACATTAGAAGGAATGTATGGAGAAACCGAAATATTGCAACAAGCTAGAGAAGCACAAGATACAGTAGCAATTTCTAGTGAAAAAGAAAATATTCAATTATTAATAACAACAGTAAAAACAAATAAAATAGCAGCAGGAGAAGATAGTTCACAAATTAGTGATACAGATGTAGAAGAGGAATTATCATCAGGAGAAAATGAAGCATATGCAGATATGCGTTTAGAAAAAGAAACAGACACAACATTTAATATTACATTTGTAAGTACAGGAGATAGATTTGTTATAGATAATACAGGGAAAATTATTGAAGAACCAGAAGAGCAAACAACAAATACCACTTCAGCCAGTACCTCAGAAAATACAGCAAGTCATAATAAATATAGCATCACAAATAATGTGCAATTTAAAGATAGTGTAGAAATAGAAGATTTGACAGAAGAAAATGCAGTGATTTTAAATGACCAAGATAATGAATATGTTACGAATTTAATGAATGCTATACAAGAAAGAATAGTAGAAGTGAATAAAGTACAAATGGAGGAATTAGGTGTATCTGAAAATGAAAATCCAATGCAATATCTAATACCAACACTTTCTACAAACAATCAAGAAACTGCAGAAATAGATGAACAAGCTGTAAATGCATTTAATGCAAAGTTTGAACTATATCAAAGTACAAACACAAAAGGAGCAACGGTAAAAGGATTATTAACAACCATTCAAAATAATAATGAAACAGAAGGAAATAGTAAAATAGAAGAAATTAATATGGATGGTGAAGAATATGAAGTTACAGAGCAAAATATAACTTTATTAAAAAGTAGTATTAATGTAGATGACGCATATAGAGTAGAATTTGAAAAAGATATTAACACAGGATTAATTTATAGAGCAGTCATTAATAAACGTTAAAATCGGGATTTTGGGGACGGACTCAAATTTCCCTCAAAAGTTATTTCTAAAAGGTTATTTAGATTAGAAGTAGAATTATTAATTGTTGAATATCAAAAGCTGAAGCAGAAGACTTTCAAAGTTTTTTGCTTCAGTTTTTTCGTATATTGGGTATAAATTATATGGCTTTCTGATTTGTTCTTGAATAGGAAAAATCAATTTTTCTATTTGATAAAATAATGTTGCATAAAAAAATTAATCATTTGCTTTCTGTTTTAACAAAACTTTCTCTAAAACATAATATACAATAAAAAGAATAAGGAGGAAATTATGCTGAAAAAGTTTTTGACAGGGATTGTCATATTTATTTTTGTATTTTGCATACAGATAAATCATACATATGCATTAACACCAGCATCAAATTTAAGTTATCAAGGAATTGATGTTAGTAATTGGCAAGGGTATATTAATTATGCAGAAGTAAGAGATGCTGGAATACAGGTCGTGTATATAAAGGCAAGTCAAGGAAATAATATAAAAGACGCCTATTTTGATATCAATTATGAAAATGCAAAAGCAAATGGATTGCGCGTAGGATTTTATCATTTTTTAACAGCAACCAATACAGAACAAGCACAGGAAGAAGCTAATTTTTTTGTATCGGTTATTTCTGGAAAGACACCAGATTGTAAATTGGTATTAGACTATGAAACTTTTGGTGGTGTCGGGAGAGAAGAAATCAATAATATTGCTAGAACATTTATGCAACGTGTAGAAGAACTAACCAATAAACAAGTCATCTTATATAGTGATTTATCAAATGCTAGAAGTACATTTGATACAAGTTTGGCAGAGGATTATGAGTTATGGATTGCTTATTATGAAGATAGGAATAATCTAATCAACATAGAAACCAGTTGGAATGCATATATTGGTATTCAATACACAGATAGAGGCAGAGTGAATGGAATTAATGGTAATGTAGATAGAGATTTATATACAGAAGAAATCTTTTTAGATGAAACTTCCGAAATTTCGAATAATAGTGGAAATACAACTCCAAACAATACAGAAAGCATAGAATATACCGTACAAAGTGGGGATACTTTAAGTGCTATTGCAAGAAGATATGGTACAACAGTACAAGAATTAGTAGATATTAACAATATACAAAATCCAGATTTAATTTATCCAGGAGAAAAACTAAGAATTCTTACAAATTCTACAATATCAGGCAATGAAGAAAGAGGAACAGGAGATATTATTTATACAGTTCAAAGAGGAAATACTTTATCACAGATAGCAAGAGCATATCATGTGAGTGTAGAGCATATTGTGGAATTAAATGATATAGAAAATCCAAATCTAATTTATCCAGGTCAAAAATTAAGAATTACAGAAAGTGATGTGACAGAATTAGCTCCAGTAGATAATACCATTCAAGTATATTACGTTGTAAAAGAAGGAGATACATTAAATGGAATTGCTAGAAGATTTGGAATTACTTTAAATGAAATTTTACAATATAATGATATCCAAAATCCAAATTTAATCTATCCAGGGCAAACCATTAAAATTGTATAAATGAAACTTTTAAAAAAGTTATGAAATTTTTCTAGACTTTTTAAAAGATATGTGCTAATATATATTAGTACATATTTTTTATGCCGATGTGGCGGAATTGGTAGACGCACTGGACTCAAAATCCAGCGATAGCGATATCATGTGGGTTCGAGTCCCACCACAAGCACCATAGGGAAATTAGTCGAACTAAGCGACTTCTATATATAAAAGTTTAATTTCGGTTAACCTTTTTTTGTTTGCTCGAAAGGAGTTGATTAGTTATGCAGATAATAAAGGAAAAGTTAGATATTGATGAAACTCTAAATAAAAGAATTAATAATCTACTTAAGTTTGTTAATATTAAGTCAAAACTTATAAATGGAAATATTATTCATATTTCAAAAACAAATCTTGCTTATATTGAACCGCATAAATTAATTATTAATGAAATAACTTATTTATTCTTTAATAATTGTGAAAATGTTTATATTAATACTCTTGAACAATCTATATCATTAAATGAATTGGAAAGGCACATTAAAGCAAATAAAATAAATTAATATAGTTTTAAAACACT
>CAWVJG010000054.1:0-22730 GCA_963929465.1 Bacillota bacterium | reverse complement strand
TTGGCAACCTTTTATTGTAAAATCAGTGCATGCTTTGGACAAAAATCTGAACATTTCCCACAACTGATACATTTTGTATAATCAATTGTAGGTGCCTGAAAATCTTCTTGACTTAGTGCACCAACTGGACATACCTTTACTGCAGGGCATTTATGATTTTGTGGGCAATTTTCTACAATAATATTTAACTTTTTGCTCTCCATACTTTAATTCCTCCTAGCTTCATTTTATTCTTCTACATATAAATTATTACTGCCAACTCCACATTGCATAATAACCATTGACTTTATAATTTAATTTTTCTATCATATCTCCTTTACGATATACTTTTATTTTTTCCATGACATTATATATTCTTTTTCATTTGTTGTTTTATCTATTTCTTCTTTTACGATTTTAAATCCTTCTCTTTCATAAAATGCAATTGCTCTTTCATTTTTCGCATACACGCTTAACATTAGCTCTGGATATTTTGATTTACAATATTGAATTAATTTTCTTCCTATTCCCATAGATTGTTTTTCTTTTTTGACGAATATCCCTGCTATATATGTATTAGATAATCCTATAAATCCACATATTTCTTCTTTTTCTTTATATACATATATTTCTGCTTTCAAAATTTCCTTTTTTACATCTTCAAAATGTTTATCCCAATATTCTTCAGAAATATAGCTATGTGTTCTTTTATTTTCTTTTAACCAAATATCCATAATTTGATTTATATCTTTTTTATTTAGTTTTTCAATCATCTATATCTCCTCTATTACCCTAGCTTATCTCCATTACTTGCCTTTTTATCTGGTGTAATTAATATGACACCATCTTTACTATATGTTCCTAGAACTAGTACTTCTGATAAAAAGTCTGCAATTTGTTTTTGTGGAAAGTTAACGACTGCTAATATTTGTTTTCCGATTAATTCTTCAGGAGTATATAGATTGGTAATTTGTGCTGATGATCTCTTAATTCCAATTTCTTTTCCAAAGTCAATTTCTAACTTATAAGCTGGTTTTTTCGCTTTTTTAAATTCTTCTGCTTTTAGAATTGTTCCTACACGAATATCTAATTTCATAAAATCTTCAAAAGTTGCCATTTTATCTATTCTCCTTTTATACATTTTTTTATACCTTTTATACATAATTTTATACAGTTAATAATTAATAGTATTATTAGGAACAAAATTTCTAACGCAAAATAAATAAGTGTTCCAAAAGGTCCTCCTCCTAAGCCAAATGCACCATTAGAGATAACAAATATGCCACTTTTCTCTAATATATTTAATAAAATGATTTGAACAATAATACATAAAAATTGAGATATTACAATTTTTTTATCAATATATTTTTTATGATATACAACACTTAAATATATTAATGAAATGATAAGTATAATAAGAGTTGTTATTACTGTAAAATCTGCAGCCTCATTTACTGTATATATTAACATCAAAAAAGTAATAACATTTATTATCAGAATATATAAACTTTTCATTTATTTCTACCACCATTTCCTTTTAATCGTTTAATAAGTAGTTTTTTCTTTCAAAAGTGTAAACTGGAACTAATTCTCTTTTATGTTTTGATGCATGATATCTTTTTAAAATTTCCTTCTTAACATTTTCATCTGTATTTCCTGTTTCTATCATTTCTGCAATTTGACTATACTTGATTCCCATTTTTTCTTCATCTGTCATGCCACCTAATCCATCATTTGGTGCTTTTTCTAATATTTTTTCTGGAACACCTAAATATTTTCCAATCGCTAGCACTTCATCAACGGTAAAGTTTCCAATTGGATTAAAGTCTGCACTATTGTCTCCCCATTTCGTTGTATATCCTACCATTGCTTCACAAAGATTTCCTGTTCCAATTACTAAATACCCTAAGCTTTGCGCAAATCCATATAATGTCGTCATTCTTAATCTTGGTTTCATATTAATGGTTGCTTCTTTTGATAATTCTTCTCCCATTGCAGATTGTATTTCTTTTTCCATTTCATTATATGTATTGGTTAAATCCACTTTTAAAAATTTTACACCAAAGGTATCTGCTACTAATTTTGCATCGTCAAAATCATGTGATATAGAGTGACATGGCATAGATACAGCAACTACATTTTCTTTTCCTATTGCTTTTACTGACATAGCAAGTACAGTTGCTGAATCTTTTCCTCCACTACATCCTACAACAATTCCTTTTGCTCCTACTTGTTTTACATATTCTTTAATCCAAGTAATGGCACCTTCTGTTTCTTTCATTAATTCTTCTTTTTCTAACATTTTCAAATTCTCCTTTCTATTTTTTATCATTTATTCAATTATTTCTTAAAAATGTCTAAAAGGAAACGTCCCCAATTGCCCCAAAATGTCCCAAACAGAAACGTCCCCAAAAGGACATTTTATTGATATAATTGATGTTCTTTTATATATGTGATTACTTCATCAGGTGTTAAATATCGTATACTTTTTCCATTTTTTATTTTTTCTCTTACAAATGTTGAACTTAAATTGCTTTTTATTGTATCTTTTGCTTTGATAAAAGCTTGTTTATGTTTCTTTAACAATTCATTGTTTTGAATGATTTCCTCCATACAATCATTATCTCTTTCTAAAATATACAGTTTGAATTTGGTTGTCAGTTCTTCTACTTTTTTCCATGTGTCTAATGTTTTTAAGTTATCACTTCCTGTTAAAAAAGCAACTTCATAATCTGGATATTCTTCTTGTATTTTGTGTAATGTCTCAACTGTATATAATTGTCTTTCACTATCCATTTCAATTCTAGATACTTCAAATTTTTCATTTTTATCACAAACTGTTTTTAACATTTGATAACGATGTTCATTTTCAATTAAATCCATTTTTTCATATTGACTATTCACTGGAACAAATATAATTTTTTCTATTTCTGGATATTCTGCTATCATTTGTTCTGCAAGTGAAAAGTGTGAATTTAGTGGCGGATTAAAACAACCACCAAATACAATGATTTGTTTTTTATTATGCTCTTCCATATATACTCTCCATTATATTTATTTTTTGTTATCTGTCCATTATTGTTCTGGAACTACATCAAATACTATTAAATCTTCCTCTCCTATATTTTCAATAGAATGTGTGCTTCCTTTAGGACAATAATGACATTCACCCTTTTTTACAATTTCTTCTTTTCCGTCTAATGTGCATTTAGCAATTCCTGATAAAACATATACCACTTCACAACTTGTATTGTGCGTATGGATGCCAATTGAACATCCTTTTTCTAAAGTGGACTTCATAATTTTAATATTGCTGTCCATAAACATATTGGCCTTTGTTATTCCTTTTCCATTATTTAAATTTGGTATTCCCACTTCTTTTATTTTATCAAAATTTATCATATTCTGTTTCTCCTTTGTCTATTAGAGATTCCTATTTTTTATTTTTATACAATATATCATATTTTTTTAAGTTTCTCAATTATTTTTATATAACAAGATGAATTTTAAGTTTTTAAGGGTTCCAGTTCAGATCTAAATACCGAATGGACTACATATATATTCATTTGAAATACCGCGTAAGCGACCAAACGAGCAATAGCGAGTGCGATTGGAGCAACCTTCACACGTTGAAATGTATATTTCAACATTAGTGGTTGCGACACACAAGGTATGAAAAATGAATATATATGTAGTCCATTCGGTATTTAGGTCTGAACTGGAACTTTTAAAATTCGTCACAAAGTTTAAAATATTTTTCTATATAATTTTATTTGATTTTTCTTTACATATTGGTTAATTGCTAAATTAATCAATACAAGTATTAAAAATACCACTATCATTAAAGCAGTTATGTTATTAATCATAAATCCGATTCCTGTTAGTAAAATCACGACTACTACAGCATAAAAGAATTCATACATAACATTTACATTTTCTTTCATCATGGCATATTCACTTGTCCATGTGATTTTTGGTTTTTTCAAATCAATTAATATCATCACTTTTTCTTGTACCAAACAAAGTGCCATTAATGTGATAAATAGAAAAATACTAAATATCATATTCATGTTTGATACTAGCAAACTATAGCATATGGTAACAATACAAGCAATCACACTATCTGCAATGAGTGCAGGATATAGTTTATATTTAAATTGTTTATATAAGCTAATTGGTATTGTTTTCATTAGTTTTGCTTTTTTTCCTTCTCTTGAAATGGCAATGATAGATGTAAAGTTCATAATATATAATACTTGTGCAATGCTAATGGCAATACATATTCCTATTGGGCTAAATATATTTTCTTGCATATTGGTAAAAAAGTCAAAACCTACACTTCTAGCAAATGAAATTAAAGCAATAGCAGGTATCCCAATAAATAAGATTGGATATACCATTGGTAAAATGATACATTGTAAACAAAAGATAGGTGTTCTCATAATTTGTTTTAATTCTTTACTTAGAAAAGCTCTTTTAGGACTTTTTTGTTTACACTCACTTAACTTTATTTCTGTATTTTTCTTTGCTTTCATATTGTTTGTATTAACAACTGTTCCAATAGCTCCTTTTAAATATATTTTAGAAATTATCCAAGTTGCTATATAATAGGTGGCAAAACTTTCTATTGCAAACAAAAGAACATTAGCCATTCCTGTTATGTTTTCATAATTTATCAAACCATTCATAATTGGTTTTAAAATAACAAAATAGTCTGATATGAGTTCAATTAATCCATTGACTTCTAACATTTTTTCTGTAAATCGTTCTAATGAAATACCTTCACCTGTAGAAAATAAGCTTGTGATAATCACAAGTACAACAAATCCAATAAAAATAGAAATATATTGCACTTGTGTCTTATTTTTTATAACATTGGTAAATCTCATAATCACAGCTGTTATAAGAGAAGTCAATACAATTGGTATCATTGGTAATAATAGTAATATAATCGTTACATATACATAAAATACAATACTTGCTTTTACTAGATATCCATATACCAATATAGGTGACAGTAACAGCATTAATTCCATGACATATTCAGATACAATCATATTATTGATTTTTGCTCTTACTAATTGTATTGGTTTTAGCGGCATTCTTAAAAAGATTTTTAAATCTTTTGCAAAATACAAATTATTTAAACTTTCAAATATGCTTTTAGAAAATAGAAATATGAACATGATTAATAATACAATATTGACAAACACAGGCGCTTGATTTACTTTTATCAATTCTGTTGTTAAATAATAACTTGCTACTCCCATAATGGTAGAAATAGTTCCAAATATAATCACAAATATCAATACTGTTAAAGCTTTATTCACCATACTTTTATTTTCATTATCTCTTCTATGTGCATTTTTAAAAATGACTTCATTTAATTTATTCATTTTTACTTCTGTTCCCTTCAAAATACAAGTTTTGCTGAGAAATCATTATTCCTCTATTATCTTTAAAAATAACTCTTCTAATGAACTATTTGATTTCCATTTTTCTCTTAATTCTTCACATGTTCCCACAAATTTAATACTTCCTTTATCAATAACAGCAATTTTGTCACATATCTTTTCAGCTACTTCTAGTACATGTGTTGAGAAAAATACAGTATTTCCATTTTTGCTATGTTCTTTCATTAATTCTTTTAATTGAAAAGATGCTTTAGGATCTAGTCCTGTCATTGGTTCATCTAAAATCCAATTTTTAGGATTATGTAATAAAACACCTATAATAATGATTTTTTGTTTCATTCCATGTGAATAACTTTGAACTCTTTCTTTGAGAGAATCATAAATACCAAATCCTTTTGCTAATTTCGTTATTTTTTCGAATCTTGTCTTTTGATCTATTTCATATACATCTGCTACAAAATTTAGGTATTCTATTCCTGTTAATTTTTCAAATGCATCTGGTGAATCTGGTACAAATCCAAATTGTTTTTTCGCTTCAATAGGATTTTTTTCTATATTGATTCCATCAATTAAAATTTCTCCTTCATCAATATCTAAAATTCCTGTAAGCATTTCCATAGTGGTTGTTTTTCCTGCTCCATTTGGTCCAATAAATCCAAATATTTGTCCATCTTCAATCGTTAAATTCATGTTTTCAATTACATTTTTATTTTTCACATATGCTTTACTAACATTTTTAATTTCTATCATAATTCTTCTTCCTTTTTATCTTTTTTCTAATTTTATCATTTTACTATTATATCTTGCAACTATATTTTTTATGTGCAACGTTGTTTTTTTGTAGTATAGAAAAAAGTGATTTTTCTATACTACAAAAAATGAACTCTAAATTCTAAACTTTTTTGTTTAACATTTAGAGTTCACCTCAAGATTTCTAAAGTTCACACACCAATTCATTCATTAATGTTTTTACTGAAACAATTTCTTTTACTTTTTCTACATTACTTCCGCAAAATACCAATCCTTCTTTTATGTTTCCTTTTACTGCATTGATTAGTGCTTTTGTAATACAATATGGCGTATTTTTTACATCACAAGTTTTAATACATTGATAACATTTATCTATTTTACATGTTTCATTTTCTGTCTTTTTTATAAATGAATTATAGATAGCTCTTCCTGGCATACCTACTGGACTTTTTATAATTTTAATATCTTCTTTTTTTGCCTCTACATATGCCTTTTTAAATTCTTCTGATGCATCACATTCATTTGTAGCAACAAATCTGGTTGCCATTTGAACGCCATCAGCACCTAAATCTAAATATTTTTTTATATCTTTACTATCCCATATTCCACCAGCACTGATAACTGGTATTTCTTTTCCCGTTTCTTTTTCTACTTCTTTAATATAATTTACAATTTCTACAGTTATATCTTCTAGTTTAGGTTTATGCTCTTCTTCCAATTCTTCTCTTTTATATCCCAAATGTCCACCTGCTTCTGGTCCTTCTATCACAATCATGTCTGGAACATAATCATATTTACTCATCCAATGTTTTACAATTAATTTACAACATCTTAGTGAAGAAACAATTGGCGCAATTTTTGTTGCTGTCTTTTTCACATATGCTGGTAAGTCTTTTGGAATTCCTGCACCAGATATGATTAAATCTATTTTTTGCTTCACACATTCTTTTACAATACTAGCATATTCTTTCATGGCAACCATAATATTTACACCTAATATCTTATCTTCACCTGCGATTTCTCTTGCTTTTTTTATTTCTTTCCCAATAGCTCTTAGGTTCGCTTCTTTTGGATTTGTTTGAAAATCTGGTTCTTGATATCCAATATCTGCTGTGGAAATAATGCCAATTCCACCTTCTTTACTAACAGCTCCCGCCAACTTATGTAATGATACACCTACTCCCATTCCTCCTTGAATAATGGGGTATTTAGATATTTTATTTCCAATCTTGATTCCTTTCATCTCATTCCTCCTCTTCTAATTAATTTCTTTTGTGTGATTTTTATTGTATAAGAAAAAAACGTCTTTATTTTCCACTTTTGTAAATTTTTCGTATACAACATGGTTAAACTCCTTAAATCGTTTTGTTAACCTCCATTTATAGACTGTATACCTTTTAAATTGTTAAAGCAATATTTTTTTATAAATTCACAAAAAAGTTACAGAAAAAAAGAACTATTCTATACACCCTTGTATAAAATAATTCTTAAATAAAATTTATCTATTATGTCATTATTCTATTTTAAATTGCTTTTAAAGAATTCCTCTATTTTATCAAAAGGAATCACATCCACTTTGTCATATAAATCTGTATGAACCGCATTTGGAATAATCATTAACTCTTTATTATCTGTATATTTGCTGTTTTCAGTCATATTTTTAAAAGCATCTTTACTAAAATAGCAAGAATGTGCTTTTTCTCCATGTATCATTAAAACAGCACTTCGAATTTCATTACTATATTGTAATATTGGCATATTAATAAAAGATAATGAAGATGTCATATTCCATCCATCATTTGAATTTAATGATCTTTTATGATATCCACGTTGTGTTTTGTGGATCTACCACACCACCTGCTCTTTTATAGCTTCCATTTTTATAATCTTCTATTCTTTGTGCATTTAAACTTTTCTTTAATTCATAACGTGCATCTTCATCCATACTATCAAAATATCCATTTGCATTTACACGACTCATATCATACATAGTTGATGTAACGGTTGCTTTAATTCTTGTATCCATTGCAGCTACATTTAAAGCCATACTTCCCCATCCACAGATTCCAATAATTCCGATTCTTTCTGGATCAACATTTTCTTGCACAGATAAAAAGTCTACTGCTGCTGAGAAATCCTCTGTATTGATATCTGGAGATGCTACATAGCGAACTGTTCCTCCACTTTCTCCTGTAAAAGATGGGTCAAATGCGATTGTCAAAAATCCTCTTTCTGCCATATTTTGAGCATACAATCCTGATGCTTGTTCTTTGACTGTTCCAAAAGGTCCGCATACAGCAATTGCTGGCAATTTCCCTTGGACATCTTTTGGCTCATATAAATCTGCTGCTAATGTGATTCCATAACGATTATGAAATGTTACCTTTCTATGATTTACCTTTTCACTTTTTAGGAATGTTTTGTCCCATTCTTGTGTTAAATTTAATGTTTCTTCCATGTTTTTACCTTCCTTTCTATTTTTTTATTTTATCCTTTAGAGTTTACTCTAAATCATTTAATCAGCCAATTCAAATGTGATGGTTACATCTCCTCTACCTAATTCAGAAACAAATCCGTTCACATCATCTACTTTCCCCAAATCTGTATAACTATATGATGTACTAAAACTGTCATAAAATACCACTAAACAATTATTTCCAAATAGTTTTATATCTCCTGCATGAATTCTTCCTGGTGTATTGCTATTTGTTGTTAAACTAGAATTCAAATAATCATATTTTTCGTTTGCGTGTAAATCACTCATATGTAATGTCATTGGAAGCATTGAAATCAACTCATTTACTGTTTCATTATGATTTAATGTTGCTGTAAACGTTTTATCATTAACAATTAGATTTATGTTTACTTCTTCACTTTGATTATCCACATTCTCACTTCCTTCCTCTAAAATTTCTTCAGGATTAGCTATACTATTCTCCACATTGTTTTCTCCTATGTTTTCTGAGTTTTTACTCTCATTTGAAACTATATTATCTGTATTGCTCACATTTATGTTTTGTGTATTTATTTCATTTAAAAATTCATGCTGATTAGAATGAGACATCCTCAATCCTATTATTATTGCTAACAATATGATAACAATGACCAAACATATAACAAGTATTTGCTTCTTTTTCATACATATTCCTCCTATTAAGCTAATACCAACCAAATAAAGATGTATTTTTGTCTAATTTGTCTATTTGTTCCATATCTTCTCTATTTAATTGAAAGTCTAAAATATCTAAATTTTCTTTCATTCTTTCTTTATGTGAAGATTTTGGTATGACTATTATATGATTTTGTACTAAATATCTTAATGCAATTTGTGCAGGTGTTTTATGGTATTTTTGTCCAATATGTATTAATATTGGGCTTTCAAAAATTCTTTTCTTTCCTGCTGCTAACGGACTCCATGCTTCCATAATGGTTCCTTGCTTTTCCATTGTTTCTTGTAGAGATTTTTGTCTAAAAAATATATGTGCTTCTACTTGATTAACCATTGGTATGATTTCACAATTTTTTATAAAATGACTATATTGATTTATATTAAAATTAGAAATTCCTATTGCATTTAATTTTCCTTCTCTATAGGCTTCTTCCATAGCTTTATACATTTCTAAAGAAGTTGCATATGGTTCATGTATTAGTAGTAAATCAATATATTCTAGCTGTAATTCTTTTAAAGATTTATCAATTGCCTTTTTTGTCCTTTCATATGTTGTATCTGGACTGTATATTTTGGTTGTAATAAAAAGCTCTTCTCTTGAGATATTTGCTTTTTGAATAGCATTTCCAACTTCTCTTTCATTTCTATACATTTGTGCTGTATCTATTAAACGATAACCTACTTCAAAAGCATCTAGAACTGCTCTTTCACAATCTTTTCCATGTAAATCCCAAGTACCAAATCCAATCATCGGCATTTTTATCCCATTATGTAATGTTACATATTCCATTATCATCCCACCTCTTTTTTTACTAATACCAATCATGCTTCTCATCACGATTCAAACTTTCCATTAATTGCATTTCTTCATCTGTTAATTCAAAATGATAAATTTCTGTATTTTCTTGGATGTGATCTGGATTACTTGAACCAGGAATGACAACAACACCTCTTTGTAGATTCCATCTTAAAATTACTTGAGCTGCTGTCACATTATGATTTTGAGCAATCTCTACAATCGTTTCATCATTCAATAATTCACTGGTATGTCCTCTTCCGCCAAATGGATACCATCCTTTCATGACAATTCCTTTACTTTGAATGTATGGAACAACTTCTAATTCTTGATAATATGGATGAATTTCATTTTGTACCACAGCTGGCATAATTGTAATTTGTGGTAAGAACTCTTCTAGTTCCTCTATATACCAGTTTGATAATCCAATAGAACGTACCTTTCCTTCCTGAACTGCTTGCTCCATCGCTTTATATGCTTCTACATCATTTTCTCCAGGATGATGTAGTAATAATAAGTCAATATACCCAACATCTAATGTTTCTAAAGCTAAGTCTATTGCAGTTTCTGGGTCATTATATTGGTTTGGATATAATTTGGTTGTAATAAATATTTCTTCTCTTGGAATATTGGAATCTCTAACCGCTTTTCCAATTTCTTCTTCATTATGATACATATATGCTGTATCAATTAATCTAACACCTGAATTTAAAGCACTTGTTATAGAATTATAACATTCCTCTCCTGTTAAGCTATATGTTCCAATTCCATTTAAAGGCATTTCATATCCACTATTTAAAGTAACCGTTTGAGTTTCAAAATTAAATGTTCTCGCTTCTTGCATATCATATTCTTCATTTTGTATATGTATTGTATTCGTATCTATTGTATTTAAAATCTCTTCACTATATTTTTCACCTTTATATATATTACTATAAAATATATACCCTACCATAATCAGTAAAATACATACAATGATAATAATAGTAATCATTCCTAATTTTTTTCTTTCCATAATCTTCCCCCTTTTATAAATGTTCTTTTTTTAAATCCACAATTAGATAATCTAATATGTCAATTTCTTTTTGCTGTTTATGTATATTTTCTAATAATGTATTTCTGTATTTTCTAAGTAAAATATAAATTTGATCAAATTGCTTTTGTTCTAGCAAACTAAAAAATTTATCTATGAGTTTCTGATCACACCCTGCATCTTGCAAATTTTGAATCAATGCTTCTTTTTTATCTTGCTCTTTATTTATCATATTAATTCCCTTTCTTTTTCTATATATAGCAACCTTATATTCATGTAATAACTGCAAAACAATTTTACACACATGGCACTTTTCTTATTTCATTTTGATTATACCTGACTATTTATAAAATAGCCAATACTTATTTTGAATAGTTTATCATAGTTGACAGGAATGATAAAACAAATTATAATCATTATAAATATTAGGAACAATTTTAAAATTCCTACAGGAGGAATTTATTATGGATTTGAGAGTTTTACGATATTTCTTAGAAGTTGCAAGAGAAGAAAATATTACAGCAGCTGCTGAAGCTTTACATATAACACAGCCTACACTTTCTAAACAGTTGATGGATTTGGAAGATGAAATTGGAAAAAAATTATTTATTAGAGGTAAAAGAAGAATCACTTTAACAGAAGACGGTATTCTTCTTCGCAAAAGAGCTGGAGAAATTATTGAGCTAGTAGAAAAAACAGAATCTGAATTAAAGAAATCTGATGAAATTATCGTTGGAGATATCTATATTGGTGCTGCTGAAACAGATGCCATGAAAGATATTGCCAAAATATGCACACATTTACAAAAAAAATATCCCCATATTCATTATCATCTATTTAGTGGAAATAGTGAAGATGTTATAGAAAAATTAGATAAAGGACTTATTGATTTTGGTATTCTTTTTGAACCTTCTGATATTAAAAAATACAATTATATTAAATTGCCTGCCTATAATATTTGGGGACTTTTGATGAGAAAAGATATTCCTTTGGCAACTCTTAATGATATAACACCTGATGCCCTTTTAAATATTCCTTTAATTTGTTCTAAACAAGCTCTTGATAATAATGAACTTGCTGGTTGGTTTGGCTATAACATAGAAAAATTAAATATTGTTGCAACATATAATCTGATTTATAATGCTGCCTTTTTTGTTGAAGAAGGATTTGGAAGTGCTTTAACTCTTGATAAATTGGTTCATATGTCAGAAGAAAATAACTTGTGTTTTAAACCACTTACCCCAACTCTAAAAACAAACTTAGTCATGGTATGGAAAAAATATCAAGTATTTTCTAAAGCTTCTCAAACATTTTTAAATGAATTACAAAAAGAATTACAAGATAAATAACATATATAAACATATAAAAAATTGTCAAATAAAGTGAATCCAATCTATTAAACTTTTTTTGTCTAATAAATTGGATTCACTTTACGACATTTTATATCATTTCACTTAATTTTATATATACTTGATTAGTTAATACACAATCATTTAATGCTCTATGCTCATTTCTTTGTGTCAGATGAAAATAGGTAATTAAATCATCTAATTTATGATGTCTTAAATTTGGAAGCACTTTTCTTGCTATTCTTAAAGTATCTACATAGTCATTTGATAAATATGTATCTAAATGTTCTTCCATATTATCATAAAGAAAATTAATATCAAAATTCACATTATGCCCAACAATAATATCATTTCCTAAAAATATTTTGAAGCTTTGTAAAACCTCTTCTAATTCTTTTCCTTCTTTCAGCCTCATTTCATTCGTAATTCCTGTTAAGTTTGTTGTAAAATATCCCAGTTCCTCATTTGTTTTGATAAGTTCAGAAAAATGATCTACCTCTTCTTTATTTCTAACTTTAATGGCACTCACTTCAAGAATCTCTCCATGAAAAGAATCTAAGCTTGTTGTTTCTATATCTACTACTGTATAATCTCCTACATTTTCGACCAAACTATGTCCTTTATATATTCTACGATTTTTATTAAGATTTCTCATATGTTTACTCCTCTTATCATTTCCATTACTTCTTTTTACCATTCTTAAATTTCTTCATATTATATCATTATATTAACACAAATGAGAGCAACTCTCAATATAGTCACTCCAATTAAACTCATCATCTATTTTATATTCTTTAATCAGTATTTAAAAAATTCATCACTAAATCAATTAATACTTCTTTTTCTTTTGGGTTAGATTCTGCTATTAACAAAGTTAAAGCTGTTAATGTATTATTATCAATTGTTTGCCTTCCATTTTTATATAAAATTCCATAAAAATTTAGAAAATAGATAAATAGTGTAGCTGCTATTCTTTTATTTCCATCAGCAAACACATGGTTTTTAACTGTTAAATATAAAAAGTTTGCTGCTTTTTCTTCTATGCTTTTATAGATATCTTGTCCTGCAAAACTTTGATATATATTTCCAATGATAGATTCTAGTCCTTTATCTCTTTCTACCGCAAATAATGTACTTTCTTCATTAAATCTAAGTTTATTTATAACATCAATACAATCACTGTATTGAATTTTTCTTTCGTCTACGTTTCCTTTTATTTTCTTTAGGGTTCTATGGTCATAATCATCTAGTAAATCTAATGCTTTTGAATAGTCTCCAATGACTTTTAAGATTTCTTTTGCGTCATTGTTTTCTAATCTTTCTTCCATACGATTTGCTATATCAATTAGTTTTATTGTTTTTTCTAGATATTCTAATCTTTTTTGGTTTACTGCATATCCTTTTAACATATAGTCTTTTAAAATCTTTGCTGCCCATTTTCTGAAAATAATTCCTTCTTGAGATTTTACTCGATAACCAACAGATATAATCATATCTAAATTATAATAGTTAGTAGGTTTATCAGCAAATTCGGAAATTCCGAATTTAGTCTTTCTTCTTCTTTTAATTCTCCCTCTTTATAAATATTCTTAATGTGCTCATTAATTGTAGATTTTGCTTTTTTAAACAATTCTGACATTTGTGCTTGTGTAAGCCACACGGTTTCATCTTTCAAGTTTACTTCTAATTTTACTCCTTGGTTTTCAAATAAAATGATTTCATTTTTCTTTTCTTCCATAAAACCACATCCTTTATAAAATTCAGTTTATCCAAATGTTTTTGCTTATGAATATTAACAAACTGTTGTTTGTATCGTATGATATATTTATGGCTTTGTCAATTATTTTATCAAAATTTATTTAATTTTATTAACAAGTTAATTTTTTCCATATTTTTCAAGTATTTTCTTGGCATAAGAACATTCTGCAATAAGCTTTTTATTTTCTTTTTTTGCATTCTCTATAATACATTCTACCAACTTTCTTGCAATTCCTTGTCCTTGATAATTACCATTTACCTCTGTATGTGTTATATTCCAATAGTCTTGGTTTTCTAGAAAATCACATTCTCCCACTTGAATTGTATTATCATATGCAACTGCTCTATTATTCTCTTTTTCAAATATAATTTCAATCATAATATTCTTGTATGGTATATTTAATAACTTAAATATACCATACACTCCTTCCTTCATTTATTTTTATATTTGTCATTTTTATAAATTATTATTTTTTGATGTAATTGTCATTATTATATCCCAAATTCTTTTGCATATTGGACAACACCTTGTATTCCTGTATCTGCATCATTTAATTTTACAGCCATAAAGTTTTCATTAGCCACATCAAAAGGTGCTTGTATTCCATATTGTATTGCTGGAATATACCCAAACTTTGAATAATAATTTTCACTTCCTAATACAATAGAATAATGATATCCTAGTTGTTTCGCTATCTTGTGCCCTTGTTCAATTAACATACTACCAATTCCTTGTTTTTGGTATTCTGGTAATACAGCAAGTGGTGCTAAAGCTATTTCTTCATAATTTTCTATTTTTATTTTTGTAAATAAAATATATCCTACAATTTTATCCTCTTTAACAGCTACTAATGATAATTCTGGTATAAAGCTATCACTATTTCTTAAAGCAACTACCAAATCGTGTTCATTTCCATCACTATGTTCTGCTGTTTCAAATGCTGTTTTGATAACCCTATATACCTCTTCATAATCTTTTTGATTTTCTTGTCTTATTTCTATCATATTACATTCTCCTCTATTTTCTTTGATAAAATTATACTGTAAATTTTGGTTGCATACCACCAATTTGACTTTGAACTTTGTCAACTAAGATTAACATTTTCTTGTTTTTTTCTTTATTATAGCAGATTTCATTATATTCTTTTATAAAAAAAGACTGATTTGCTTTCATTTAACAAATCAATCTTCTTCAAACTAAAATTCCTTTTCTATTAACTCTAGATTTGCTTGTCTTTTTATTTTACCAGTTGTTGTTTTAATTAATGGTTCTTCTGAAACAATAATTCCTCTGATTGCTTTATATTTTGGCATAACACTATTTACTTCTTTTATCTTTTCTGCTAAAACTTTATAAATATCCTCTTCATTCTCTACCTTATATGCTTCTTTCATAATTTCTTTATCAAATATAATTTTTACATGTATTTTGATATTATCTTTATCATCTGTTTGTTGTTTTCCAAAGATAAAAGATTCTTTTACACCTTCAATTTTATTAACTAATCCTTCCATTTCCTCTGGATATATATTCTTACCATTTTTTAAAACAATCACACTTTTCTTTCTTCCACAGATAAATATATAGCCATCTTCATCAATTCTAGCTAAATCACCTGTGTGAAACCATCCATCTTCCATTACACTGTCTGTTGCTTTTTTATTATTATAATATCCTAACATAACATTTGGACCTTTTACAACTAGCTCTCCTACACCATCATCATCTGCATCATCAATTCTTGCTTGAACATGTGGAATTGGCCTTCCAATAGAGCCAACTCTATGATGTTCATTTGTTTCTATTCCAATAATTGGAGATGTTTCTGTTAATCCATATGCTTGGCATAAATTAATTCCCCAATTTCTGAATGTTTCAATAACTTCTTTATCTAATGCTGCTGCTCCACTAATAAATAACTTAATACATCCTCCATACATATCATGGATATCTTTAAAAACTTTTTTCTTTTCTTCCATAGATTTATCTTTGTATTCTTGCATCAATTTTTTCGTTTCTTCTATTTTGTCTTCTTTTTGAATCATTTTCCATATGTTTTTATACATAATTTCATATATAGCAGGAACAAATGCTGCATAAGTTATTTTATATTCATTTAAATTTTCCATTATATGTCTGATACCATCACAGAAAGACCTTTCTGCACCTACATATAATGAAACTAACATACCAACAGTGCATTCATATACATGATGTAATGGTAAAAATGACAATATTCTATCATTTGAATCAACATCTACAACAGATGCATAATCCATTACATTGGAAATTAAATTCTTATGTGAAAGTGCAACTACTTTTGATTTTGATGTTGTTCCTGAAGTAAATAACATGATACGCATTTCTTCTGGATTAATTTTTGCATTGATATATTCTTTGTTTCCGCTATCTAGCATTTCTTTTCCTTTTTCTATTAATTCTTTCTCAGAATATATCCCTTCCTCATGAATGTCTGTATCCATAGAAATTAAATGTTTTAACTTGTTTTTCTCACTATATTTTATTTTTTTGATGACTTCTTCATATTTTTTAGAATAAAATATAGCTTCCACTTCTGATCTTTCAATGACTTCTTCTAATTCATTTGCTGGTAATGATCTATCCATTGGAACCACAATCCCTACACCACATGCGATTGATAAATAGGCAAGTTCCCATTCATATCTATTTTCTCCAATAACACCTATTCTTTTTCCCTTTAAACTTAAACTAATTAGTGCTGTTCCTAAATAGTTTATCATATCTCTTATTTCATTATGGGTATATGTTTTATATTGTCCTTTTCCTATTTTTATTTTATATCCTGGTTTATCTCCATATAATTTTCTTGTCTTATTTAACATGTCTTTTAAGTCTGTTACTTCTAATATATTTTTTGCCATAGCTTTATTTCCTCCGTATTTTTTACTTTTTCCTTTTATTTGTATTTTTTCTTGCCTATAATAGATTAATATAGATATGAAAAAAAGTCAAATGATATTGTGAATTTTAAGAAAAAAGATTTGTCATATTTCAAACAAATCTTTTTCTATTATATAATTCTGTAATATGTTCGTTGCTATTATTTAATTTCAAATTCATTTGAATATATATCCATATATCCATTATCATAAACTGGTTTTACTATTCTGTATATTCCATTAGATAATTTTCCATAATACTGTTCTATATCTAATTTTTGTGTTAATTGATTATCTGCATCTAATTCATAAGCTATATCAATCCAAGATACATCATCAGATACATATTGTAAATCTTCCCATTCTCCATTAACTTTTTGTTGAACTCTAAATTCTACACCCCAACCATATTGTTCTTCATTATTATCTGTAATTATGATTGAAACACTTTCTGGAGTTATTGTAGTATCGTCAACTTCTATTGTAACATTTTCTGGACAACGATTAAATTCTTCATTCGCTTGTAAATTTTCCTCAAATATTTTTTCATATGCTTTCCTTTCTTCCTCAAAGTCATTATAATCCATAAACCATGTACCAATTTTAATATCATCAAATCCTGCTAATGTATTGAAATCTATAACTTTATATCCAAGTCCAAAATATTCTATTGTTCCTCCATCATTCATAATTCCTGCTGGATTTTTTATACAAAATATGGGTTTTTCCTGTTTTTGTACTCTATTATAATCTACTGCAAAAAACACGATTCCTAAAATTACTATTACTCCTATGATACTAAAACATATTTTTAACCCCTTTTTCATAAATCCCCCTATTTTTCTTGACTTTTTATTTATACATATATTATAATAAATATAGGAAATGACAATTCCACAAACGTGGTTTTGCCAAATAGAGTAAAACTCACATCTACTCGTCAAAGTTACAGATGTGAGCATTTTTTATTTATGTAGTTGCTTATCAATCCAGTTCTTATATAGAACTGCTGTCAAGGCAACGTTTAATGTTAAAGATAACATTAATGCTATTATTAAAAATAGTATCACTTTAACCATAAACATCACCACCCTTCCTACGAAGAATCGTAAAATTGGTGGCAAAACCACATCTGCTAACTATCATTTCCTATGTTATTTATTCTACAATATTCTTTTTATTTTGTCTATAAATTTTATTAAATTTATAGATATATTTTAATCTCAAAGACAAATTGCTATTTTTTATAAGAATTATAGTATAAAGAGAAGAGAATTTTCAATGATTATCCGTCCTAGCTATTGTAATTTACTTTCACTTTTATATTTCATTAATTATTTTATCTAAACCAGAAAAATCAATAAAATCCACTTTTTTATTATAAGTTTCTATCATTGCTCTATTTTCCGCTGTTTGCTTTTCATTTGGTACATTTTTAACTGCATTATAAAGCAATTTCATCATAGTTTTGTGAACAAAATTTAATTTTGAATAATCAATTCCACCTCTTAAATGAAATATTTTTGCTTTTTCAAAAATTTCCTTTTGTATTTGACTTTTTATGTTATTCCTTATATTATTTATATTTTTTTCATCTGTAGGATCTGACAATCCAATTGTAACCAATATAATTGTTTTGTTTGATATCTTATTTAATTTTTTTAGTGTTTTAGTCATTCCTAATACTCCACCTGCATACAATCCGCCTAAATAAATAATCTTATCATAATTATTTATTTCTTTCACATTTTCAAAAGAAATTGCTTCTATATTAGTTCTTCTTGAAAGTTCTTTTGCATATTGTTTTGTTGTTCCATAATGAGAGCCATATATTATAATATTACTCATAACAACCTCCGTATTTTTATATTTATTTTTTAAATACTAGAATTGCTTTTGCTGTTCCTGTAATTGACATGGTAACTAATTCATATCCATCTTGTAACATTTCATTTGCTTTTTCTTCTACTTTCTGAGCCATATCATCTGCTTTTGGTGAATACTCTATAACAACTGTTTTATACATTTTTCCACCTCCTAACCTATTACAAATTGTAATTTAATTTTCTTCTTTTATATATACTTTTTTATTATATTGTATATCTTTTCACTATGCACTATATAACTACTATGATTTTCTTTAGGTACTATTTCTAATGTACTATTTTTTATATTATCTGCAATTAATCTAGTATGCTCTTCTTTTATAATATCTTTTTCTCCTGCTAAAACATAAGTAGGAATTTCTATTTTTCCTAGGTCTTGTATTGTTATATTAGGTTCTTGTATCATCATTTTTAGTATCTTATTTCTAGTAAAAAAATAAACTATTTTTGCTAATATAAGCATAGATTTAGGCACTTCATTTGGATTTAAATTAGCTCCACTTATGATTAGTTTAGATAATAATTTTGGCTCTTTTATTGCAATTAATAATCCTATTATACCACCATCACTAAATCCATAAAATATAGGTTTATTTATTTTCAATTTTTTTATAAACTCAATCATGTCTTCAGCCATCAAATTATATGATATTTTTTCTGTTTTTTCACTCTTTCCGTGACATCTACTGTCAATAGCATATACTTTATAATTATCTTTTAGCTTATTTATTAGCACATCAAATATTTGATGTGTTTCACCATTTCCATGTACTAATATAATTGGCATTCCATTCCCATAGATTTCATAATATAAATTCACATTATTTGCATTAATATACATTCTAATCTCCTCTACAAATTACCAAATTAATATTTGTCATTATACTATCATAAAAAAGAGAATTATTCTACACTATACATATAAAATAATTCTCTTAACATTTTTCTTATATTTTATTTTTATTCTGGTTTTATATAAAACTGATTTGTTCATTTGCTATCTTCCAACTTTTCTGTTTTGCTTCTGTAATTTTATCTCCTGGTTCACTTCTTCCTATTAAAAATGGAGAATTGTCATCATGCTTCTTCATATTTTCTATTGCAAATTGCTTATTGGCATTTGCATAACAATATTTGCATAAATGTCCACAAGTATTGTATGCTCCTATGTCATTCCCCATTAAGCAATTACACTCTTGTCTTAAATTTTTTCTTTTTGGTGGTTGTAAAGTATTGTTTATAGCTTTTTCAACAATTTCTTGACTCATACAACCATTACATTGTAATCCATATTGTGATAAATATGTTTTTTCACAGCAAGCATGAATGACCATCTCGTTTTCTTTTCCGATTTTGCTAAATGCTTTTGCAATTTCCATTTGCTCTTCTTTTGTTGGCGTCTTTATGTCTGGGGCATTTCTTTTTACTTTTTCATATACATCTAAAAAGCTAATCGTACAATTATGTGTATAGCCTTTTAATTCTTTTGCCATTTTTTCAAAACATTCTATATGTTTACTAACATCAAATCCATTTCCTATAAATATAGGGTCATATCTCCACCCGATAGCATCTACACCAATATGATTTGATACTTTTTTAAAACTTTCAATTACTTTTTGTTTTTCTGGTACATTTGGTTCAATATCTTTTCCATAAGGGGTAATGGTTACAAACCAATATTGTTTATATTTATCTAGTTCATCTAAATAACTAAGCATTGGCTCTGGATTTTTCGTACAAAATGCTAAACAATCGACAACTTCTGGAGATAAATTGTATTTGGTTACTTGATTAGGATTATATGGATTTCTCACTAATACATATCCTTCTCGTATTCTATTCATAAACCATTTTGCATAAAATGCTGGTATATCTGTTCTACACCCTGTATTGATAATCATAATGATTTCTCCTTTACTTCTGCAATGATCTGATGAATATCTTCATCAAATGAAATTGCTTTATTTTCAATTTCATGACTAACCATTGGATAATCTTTATTTATTCTAATTAAAGTTGTTCTTAAATGCTGATATGTCATCTGCTCAAATGGGAATCGTATAATTCCTGGTGTGTTAAATCCAACCCCCATTTCTAATAATACCACATTTTTATCTTTTATCTCATCTAAAAATTGGTCATATTGTTTCGCTTGTTTATACCAATTTTCATCTTGAACAAAATTGGCATCTTTTCTTAAATTCATTTCCATATTCCCACCACAAACAGGACATTTTGGTACTAAATGACTTGGTATTTTACAATCTTTTGTGTGTTTTAACCATTCTTCTACCATTTCTTGATTATCATACAATTTGTTATGACAAGCATTTTCACATTGTAAAAAACGATAATCTCCTTGAACAGCAAATATTTTTTCTTTATCAAATCCTGCGGTTTCAAATTGTCCATCTACATTAGTTGTAATGACAAAATATTCTTTATCTTTTACAAATTCTAATAATTCTTGGTATAACTTTAAAGGTTCCCCAAATCTATTTAATTTTATTAACCTCGCCCAAAATGCCCATTTTTCTTCTTGTGAAGAAAATGGATAAAATGATGCTGTATACAAATCTTCAAAATGGTATTTTTCAATAAATTCTTTATAGTTTCTTTGAAAACGTTCTCCACTATATTCTAAGCCAGCAGCTGTTGAAAGTCCAGCACCTGCTCCTATTAGTATATAATCAGCTTTGTTGATTACTTGTTTCGCATTTTGTATTCGAATGTTATATTCTTCCAATTTTCTTCCTCTTTTCTTTTTTATTATATACATTATTTTCTTGAAGTTATATATTATATTTTACTTTAAGCGGTTTTCGTGGGGTACGACACACTACATATTCTTATTAAATATATTTTGTCCATAAATTCTATAATCTTCCTCTGTAAATACGTTAAAAACAATTTTTTCAAAACAGTCTGTATTTTCTTTCAAATATTCTTTTACTGCTTTTATCGCAATTTGACAAGCCTCTTCTTTTGGAAATCGAAACTCTCCTGTTGAAATACAAGAAAATGCGATTTCCTTTATATTATTTTCTTTTGCAAGCTGTAAAGAATGGATATAACAATTTCTTAATTCTTCTCTTTCCTTATCTGTAACTTCTTCATAGATAATAGGACCTACTGTATGGATAATATATTTGGCAGGTAGATTGTATCCTTTTGTCATAAAGGCTTCTCCTGTTTTCAATTGTTTGATTTCCTTCATTTTTTCATAACATTCTAATCGTAACTGTATTCCACTATATGAATGAATACTATTATCAATACATTTATGGCAAGGAATGAAACATCCTAATCCCTGTGAATTAGCAGCGTTTACGATTGCATCTATTTTAAGAGTTGTTATATCACCTTTCCATAGATAAATATTATCTGTTATTTTAGACTCCTCTATATCTTCTACAATTCCTTTTTCTTGGATTTCTTTTTGCAAATACATATCTTGCATGTGTAAAAAATCTTGGCTAATTTCTTTAGGTTCTCTTATATTACATAAGGAACGGAAAAGTCTTTTCTTTTCTTCTTCAGATAAGTTTTCTATTTCTATTTTCTCATTTCTTTCTTCTACTAAATAGGTAATTAAGAAATCTAATGGTTTCAATATCATCAACTCCTCTAATAGATTTTTAAGGATTGCCTTTTTCGCAATCCTTTTTATT
>CAWVJG010000053.1:0-14867 GCA_963929465.1 Bacillota bacterium | reverse complement strand
TATTTTTATACATAAAAATAACTTGACAAAAATAAAATAAAAACGTATAATAAATATAGGTGATGAAAATGTTAAAAAGAGAGTTATATTTAAAAAGAATTAGAGAGTTTTATGATAGTGATTTAATAAAAATCTTAGTAGGAATTCGTAGATGTGGAAAATCAGTTATATTAGAACAAATAATAGAGGAACTAAAAACTAAAGGAATTGATGAAAAACATATTATATATGTTAACTTTGAATTTATTGAATTTGAAGAATTAACAGATTATAAAAAATTAAATACATATGTTAAAGAAAGAATTCAAGATGAAAAAATGTATTACTTATTTTTTGATGAGATACAAAACGTAGATAACTTTGAAAAAGTAGTGAATTCTTTAAGAGCATCTAAAAAAGTAAGTATATTTATTACAGGATCCAATAGTAGACTTTTATCAGAAGAGTTATCTACTGTACTATCTGGGAGATATGTGAGTTTTAGAATCAATCCATTATCTTATAAAGAGGTTTTAGAATTAAAGGGAATAGAAAAGTCAACAGACGAAGTATTTGAAGACTATATGAAATGGGGAAGTTTGCCTAATAGATTTGAATTTGAAAGTGAAGAAGCTATAAAGAATTATCTATATGGAGTATTTGATTCCATTATACTAAGAGACGTAGTAGAAAGATTAAAAATTAGAGATACAGCATTATTTAATTTGATTTTACAATATATTGTAGATACAATAGGTAGAGAATTTTCAGCTGAAAATATTATGAATTTTTTAAGAAATGAAGGAAGAGAAGTTTCTACATTAACTATATATTCATACTTAGATGCTCTTTGTAAAGCTTTATTAATTCGAAAAGTTTATAGATATGATGTCCATGGAAAAGCAGTTCTAAAAACACTAAATAAATATTATGTGACTGACTTAGGTATAGCACAAATAAAAAATAATAAAACAGAAATAGATAGATGTTATGCAATTGAAAACATTGTTTATAATGAGTTAATCATAAAAGGATATGATGTATTTACAGGAAAGACAAAAAAAGGAGAAATAGATTTTGTAGCAACAAAACCAAATAAAAAGATTTATATACAAGTTGCATTTAGTATACCAAATGAGGATACTAAAAATAGAGAGTTTGGAGCATATAGTGCTATAACTGACAATTATCCTAAATATGTTATTTCTTTAGATAAGCTTAATTATGAATATAATGGAATAAAACATCTTAATTTGATAGATTTTTTATTAGATGATGAGTTTTAAAATAATATTTTCATATTTTGTCAACATTTTTGTCAACAAATATGCTATCATTATTGATATATAAAGATGAACTTTGGTCACCTCCACCATTTAATAAAAAGAATATAATATATAAAAAAGTTGGTATTTGCTAATAGATGCCAATTTTTTATTGAATAGGGATAAACAATATTTTTATTTAAAATTTCTGAAATGCTACATATAAAATTTGGAATCTTATAAATTATCTCAATAAAAAAATAGATTTAGGTTTGTTAAATCTTTAAAAAGTAAAAAATTAGAGACATTGCTTTTTATTGATAAGTTGTGATAAAATGATTATAGAAAAATATTCGTTATCTATAGAAGAACTAGTAATGAGAAGGGGGAAAATAAGTGGAAGATACTGCATCACAATTAGTAGAAATAAAAGAAGAGATGCCAGAAGCACCTAATTACCAAAAAGAACAACGCGATTCAACTTATGTAACAATAATATTTCCTACTATTATAGTAGTTTGTGCTATAATTTCACTAATCGTTAATATAAAGAGAAAATCTACTAAAAGAATAGTCTGTTCGATAATTTTACCAATGATTGCTATTACAGTTGGTAAATTACTAGAAGTAATTATACTATGGAATGTTTCAACAAACGGAAGAGAGGCATCTAGTGCTATATTTATAATAGCTACTTTAATTATAATGTTAATTATATTGTTGATATTAGTTATAATGATATTTAAAAAGACAAAAAATAAAGTATAGGATAAGAATCACTTATATTTTTTATATTAAATCAGTATATAATAAAAAAACAAAAGATGAGAAATTTTGTGTCTTTTTCTATATCTGTCAACAGTTTTCATATATTGCCATCTTTTTAAATAAAAACAAAAATAATGATATTGACATCAAATTTTATTATTGGTAAAATTTAATGGGATAAGATATATAAAGAGAAAAAACAAGTTAAATATCAGCTATAAATTATTTATATAAAAAAGGGGAGAAAATGAAAAAATGGAGATTAATGCATTAATTGGAGAACTTTTTCTAAATATTTCAAAAAATGCAGATAAAAATTCAGAACAATATAAAGAATTTTTCAGAACAATATAAAGAATTTTTAGGAGAGTTAACAAAAATTGCAAATTTATATGAAAAAGGTAAAAATAATATAAATCTTATTAACCAACTTAAGTCGATAACAAAGAAATTGGAAGAAATTGATAAAGAAAATGACAAAGAAAATGATATAGAGGAAGAGAAAAAAGAAGAAAGGGTAACAGAACAAGAGCTTGGAGAAGAAAATTTAGATAAAGGAGAAATTCTAAGTGAATCAAAACAAGAGCTTAGTGAAACGACTTTGGTAGAACAAAAAGAAGATGTTAACAAAGAAGAGGAAAAGATTACTTTTAAACCATTTGATTGGAAAGCATATGTATATGATGTTAATCATGGGGGGTATAATTCTAGATATTATAATAATGATGCTGGAAGAAAAATAGGAGGATACGGATATCAAGATATAATACTTAAAACGCAGGGGTATAACGATATAGATTATAAGAGAGATATATACAGAGAAACCGAAAATTCATCAGATTTTCAAATACTTTTAACAACAGAGAAACTTGGAAATGTGTATGGGTATTTGAATAGAAATGGAACCAAAAGCAGTATTATGATTTCTGTAACAGCAGATGAATTAGCAACATTAAAAATGTCTGAAGATATGGAATTAGAATTAGAAAATGGAAAAGATCTAGTAAATACATTAGATAGAATAGTTCATCCATATGATCTATTAGATAGAATAGTTCATTCACATGATCCATACAGAGATTCAGAAATCCAAAATCAAAAGTTATTAGTACCATTTACAGATAGAAAAATAGAAGTAAGTAGTATAGATATGGAAACAGCAAAGACAATATATGAAACTATAATGTTTTTAGATGATAACAAAACGTTTAATATCTTGTCAGATGGTAAAAGTTTAGATATGGGAGAAACAATTAAAATAGCAAATATTTTTTCAAAAATACCAATAAGATTTCAAATTAATCATTATGATGGTAAAGATGAGGATAGAGGTCGTAGTCCCGCAAAAGATTATTGGGGTGGATTAGTAATAGAAAGTAATGAAAAAGAAGGTACAGGAGAAAATATTCTTACATTTGATGTAAAAAATGGTTTTACAACGAAAGAAAATATTCAAGAATTGGAAAGGCTATTAAGAGAAGATTGGAGTTGTTCTCGTGTTACTGAAAGAGTAAATAGATATAAAAAAATATTCATTATTGGAAATATGATGCTAAAAGGAAAGATGGATTACCTTTAACAGACGAAGATAAAGAAGTATGTGCAAGAAAAGTAAAAGAATTAGAAGGAAAGTTGAAAGAAGATGAAAAGGAATATCAGAAAATTCAACGATTCAGTCAAAAAATTCAAGAATTATATAAGAATTTGGACCAAACCCAAGGGAAAGATACACAATCACTAAAAGAAATGTCAGAAAAAGCATTGAGAGAAGGAATATCAACACAAGATACAGATATGGCTAGACAGCAGGAAAATAGCCAAACTAGAGATGAGGTAAGTTATGAATAATAGTTATGCAAATAGTTATGTGGAAGTGTTAGAAATATTGAAACATATTCCAGATAATGAATATAAAAAAATACCAGAAGAGAAGATAAGATTCTATGAAAAAAATAAAAATAAAGATTATAATTTTATATACAATACTAAAAATTTTGAACAAATATCAAGAAAAACAAAAGCAATAATAGTGAACTTGTATAAAGATTATATAGCAAGTGATGAAGAATCCAAAAAAGTAGATGACATATTAAAATTAAATAGTCAAAAGTTAGAAATAGAAAAGAATAGAAAATATAATCAAAATGATATATTTAATAATAAAAATAATTTAAGCGTGGTGAATACAAAACAAGAAAAAAATGAACTTACATGTATTCAGAAGAAACAATCAATTTTTAGTAAGATAATACAAAAAATAAAAAAGTTATAATAGGACATGCTTAAAAAGATTTTAATGATAAAAAAGTAAAGGAAGATAATAAAAGAAGATTATAAGTTAAAAGCATAACTTATAATCTTTTTTCATTTTTTATAAATTTGCGAGAGAAAGTATAAATATCAATCAATATTTGACATTTTTTATAAAAAATAAAAATTTGAAATAATTTTTGTGACAAATATCATTTTTAATCGTCTTATATATGGGAGGATAAAATTGTGCACGATATTGAAACAATATATAAAGAATACTTTCAAACAGTATATAAGTACTTAATATGCTTAACTCATAATGAAGATATTGCAGAAGAATTAACACAAGAGACATTTTATAAAGCAATACAAAAAATTAATACATTTAAAAATAACTGTAAAATATCTATATGGCTATGCCAAATCGCTAAGAATCTATGGTACGATGAATTAAAAAAGAATAAGAAAATAAAGGATATTAGTGAAGATGAATACTTTTCGATACAAATAATGACAGATTTTGAGGATAAAATAATTTCAGAGGAAAATAGAAAAATTTTATATCAAAGAATTCGTAATCTTAATGAGCAAACGAGAAAAGTTATTTATTTAAGGATAATTGGTGATTTGAGTTTTAAAGAAATAGGTTCTATTTTAGGAAAAACAGAAAATTGGGCAAGAACAACTTTTTACAGAGGAAAAGAAAAATTAAGGGAGGAAAAAGATGATGATAAATAATAATGATTGCAAAATTGTTCATGATTTATTACCAAATTATATTGAAGGATTAACGAGTAAAGAAACATCTGATTACATAAAAGACCATTTAAATAGTTGTAAAAACTGTAATAAAAATTATAGTAAAATGAATATGAAGTTAGAAAGTAATTTAGAAAAATCAACAGAAAAAGAAATTAATTTTTTTAAAAAATATAAAAAAAGATTGTTTCTATTGAAATTAATAGTAAGTGCAGTATTTTTGATATTTATAATATTTACAGCAAGAAAAATGCTAATTATTTCATCTTTATCTAATAAAGCAGAGAAATTAAAAGATTCAAATAATTATCATTCAGTAGAATATCATTATAATTATGGAAAATATGAGAAAGTTGAGGTATTTAAACTTGATGATAAGTATAAAATTATAATGAGTACCATGAGTGATGAAAATTATGAAAATATTACAATATTTATGAAAGAAAAGCTTTCTGAAGAAAATGGAATCAACAGATATCTAGCAAATATGTATGTAATAAGAGGACAGGAAAAAACAGCATATTTAAATCAGAATATGGGAAATCTTATGAATCTTCAAAATGTATTATATACAGAAAATTTATGGAATTTATTTATTAATTCTATACAAACTTCTATAACAGCCACTACTTTAAATGGTAAAGATTGTTATTTTATTGCTAACTTTAATGGATATAATAATTTTTATCCTTCTGGTGTATATATTGATAAAGAAACGGGAATGCCAGTTAACGCCGTATCCTATGAATATGAACTTGAAGATGGAACAAAAATGTATGGGTACCCAAAAGATTTTATATATGAATTTAACACGGTAGATGATGATGATTTTATTGAACCTTCAATAGAAGATTATCAGATAAAGAATTAGAATAAAAGAGTATGTGAATAAGTTTAAAGAGATATGAAAGATGCACATATCTCTTTTTTTGTAAACTATATAAATTTATGATTGTAAATATATTTAATAATATATAAGCTGTAATAAGTTCGTTAAGAATTCACCAAAAAATAACATAAATTACTTGTAAAAAACCATATATTGGTGTAAAATACTCATGTATTGCAAATAGCTAGGAGGAAGAGAAAAACATGAGATTTGTAACAGATGAAAAATCAAAAGAAGAATATAAAAAATTTTTAGAAGGACATGAAAGATGTAACTTCCAACAATCATTAGAATGGGCGGAAGTAAAAAAGCCAAATTGGAAGCCAGAAGTAATATTAGCTGAAGATGAAAACAAAAATATTATTGGTTCTTTATGTGTATGGATAAGAAAAATGCCTATATTTGGAAACATGATGTATTCATCAAGAGGGCCTGTTTGTGATATTCATGATGAAAATGTTATGAAACAATTAACAGATGGAGCAAAAGAATTAGCAAAAAAATATAATGCATTTGTATTAAGAACTGAACCAGATATTGTAAGTGATGATCAAGAATTTAGAAAAGTAGTTACAGATTTAGGATATAAAATTAAAGATGATGCGAAAGATTTTAAAGATGAAATACAACCAAGATATGTATTTCGTTTAGACATCAAAGGTAAAACAGAAGAAGAAATTATGGCTGGATTTCATCAAAAATGGAGATATAATATTCGATTAGCAGGAAGAAAAGGTGTAACTGTAAAAGATGGAACAAAAGAAGATTTAAAGGATTTCCACAGAATTATGGTGGAAACTGGGGAAAGAGATGGTTTCATCATTAGACCATTGGAATATTTTGAAAAAATGTATGATTGTTTAGGCTCAAAACATATGAAAGTTTTAATGGCATATTATGAAGGAGAGCCAATATCAGGAGTTATCCCAATTTTCTATGGTAACAAAACATGGTACTTATATGGTGCAAGTAGTAACAAACATAGAAATTTAATGCCAAATTATTTATTACAATGGGAAATGATAAAAATGGCAATTGCAAGACATGATGATGTTTATGATTTTAGAGGTGTATCAGGTGTTGTAGATGAAAGCCACCCACAATATGGACTATATAGATTTAAAAAAGGATTTGGTGCTACTTTTACAGAATTTATAGGAGAAGTATATTATCCTTTTAAACCATTAAAATACAAATTATATAAATTTTCAGAAAAAGCTTTTAGAACATTAAGACAATTAAAAAGAAAAAGCTTAAATCAAAAGTGAACATTGGGGACAGGCCAAATCGTTCAATTTTTGAACGATTTGGCACGTCCCTAACGTTCAAGGAAAGGAAAGAAATGAAAGCTTTAGTTA
The DNA here is from genome assembly GCA_963929465.1 of Bacillota bacterium. Taxonomy (GTDB): domain Bacteria; phylum Bacillota; class Clostridia; order TANB77; family CAG-508; genus CAG-269. The sequence continues at coordinate 7,596 of CAWVJG010000053.1, read as the reverse complement.
TAGAAAAAAAAGATTTAGTGCATAATATAGAACAAATAAAGAAGCATGCAGAAATAAATGGGCCAGATGATAATGGAAAAAAAGTAAAAGTTATAGCAGTTGTAAAAGGAAATGGATATGGATTAGGGATAGTAGAATTCGCTAAAATTTTAATTGATAATGGCATTTCATTTTTTGCAGTGTCTACAATAGAAGAAGCTTTACAATTGAGAGAAGCAGGTATTAAAGAAGATATTTTAATGTTATCTTCAACTGCGATTAAAGAAGATGTCAAAAAATTAGTAGATAACAATATTATTATAACCATTGGATCAAAAGAAGATATCCAAGTAGCAGAAGAAGTGGCTAAAGAAGAAAACAAAAAGATTAGAGCACATTTAAAAATTGATACTGGTTTTGGAAGATATGGTTTTATTTATTCTGATAGAGACTCTATGGTAGAGGCATTAAAAGGGATAAAAAATATACAAATAGAGGGTACATTTTCACATTTTTCTGTTAGCTTTTTTAATGATAAGTATACAAAATTACAATTTGATAGATTTATGGATGTCATTGAAGTATTAAAGATGAATGATATAAAAACAGGAATGTTACATATCTGTAATTCATCAGCATTTATTAAATTTCCAAATATGCATCTAAATGCAGTAAGAGTTGGTTCTGCTTTTTTGGGAAGAATTGCTTTTAGAAATAATCTAGGATTAAAAAGAATTGCATATTTGGAAGCAGAAGTTTCAGAGATAAAAGAATTACCAAAAGGATTTAATATTGGATATTCCAATACATATACAACTAATAAAAACACGAAAATAGCTTTAATACCAGTAGGATATATGGATGGAATCAATATAGAAACGGGAAGAGATATGTTTCGATGGATAGACAAGCTAAGATATATTGTGAGAGACATCAAAGATTTCTTTAAAAATCAAAATATGTATGTGAAAATTGGCGATAATAAGTGTAAAGTGTTGGGAAGAATTGGTACATATCATGTTGTTTGTGATATAACAGATAAAAATGTAAAAATAGGTGAAAAGGCAATATTTAATATCAATCCAAAATATGTAGATTCTAATATTAGAAGGGAGTACAGGTAATGGCTTCAGAAGATAAAAAAAATACAATTGAAGAGAAGAAAGAAGAATATAAAGAAGTAAAAGGAATGGGATTTTTTAAAAAAGTAAAATATTCTATTTTTAATATAGAGAAATATCCAGAAATGGCAACAGAAGGTATAGGAAACACGTTATCATATATTGCTAAATTGGTGATGATTTTAGCAGTTGTGTTGAGTGTATGGACACTATATCAAACATATCAAATGATTAATGAAGGAACAAGCTATCTTGAAAATGAATTTCCTGATTTTTCATATAGTGATGGAACATTAACTGTAGATTCAGAAGAAGCAATTATCATTGAAAATGAACAATTTGGAAAGATTATTGTAGATACAAATACAGATTCAGAAGAAACCATTAATCAATATTTAAATCAAATTAACGAGTATGGAGTAGGTGCTTTAATTCTAAAAAATAGGGTGGTTTTAAAAAATATTACCATGATTGGAGAAGTATCTTACAATTATCAAGAATCTTTTAATAGTATGAATTTAACAGAATTCAATAAGCAAGATGTTGTAAATTATGTGCAAAATGGAGAAATCAACAGCTTATATTTTAGTGTATTTATTAGCTTGTTTATTTACAGTTTTGCTATGTATTTTATTAATACTTTATGGTATGCAATTATTATTGGTATTGTTGGCTACTTTACAATGTGGATGTTGAAAATGAAAATGAGATTTGTAGCTGTATTTAATATGGCTATTTATGCATTAACACTTTCAACAATTTTAAATATTCTTTATTTAATTATAAACATGTTATTTAACTTTACAATTGGATATTTTAGTATTATGTATATAACAGTAGCGACAATTTATTTGTTAGCAGCTATATTTATTTTAAAAACTGATTTAATGAAAAAACAAGCAGAAGTAATGAAAATAGTAGAAGCACAGCAAATTGTAAAAAAAGAATTAGAAGAACAAGAAGAAGATAAAAAAGAGAAAGAAGAAAGAAAAAAAGAGGATAAAAAAGAAGAAAATAAGGATGAAGAAACCAAAAAAGAAGAAAATAAAGGTAATGTAAAAAATGATGAACCAGAGGGGTCTAAGGCATAAAATGAAAAGGAATTTTCGAAAGGAATGAGGAAAAATATGGATAAAGATAAGAATAAAAATAACGAAAAAGAAAAAAGAAAAAAATTACTTTTATCACTAATTGGATTAATTATCTTACTTGTCATAGTGATTGCAGGAATCATTATCTATAATCAAAATAATAAAGAAGATGATGAAAATACATTAGCATATACAGATTTAATTAAAGAAATTTCTTATGGAAATGTTGAAAAAGTAGAGCTAACAACAGGAAGTAGAACTGCCAAAATAACCATTAGAAATGAAGAGGAAGAAAAAACAGCAATTATTCCAGATGTAGAAGCATTTATTACATTAATTCAAACAAAAGTTGCAGAAGGTAATGAGATAGAATTAATTCAAAAACCACAAAGCTTTTTTGCACAATTGCCAACTACATTATTTTCAATCCTTCCAACAATTATCATGGTAGCTTTATTTATTATGATATTTAAAATGCAAGGAATTGGAGAAAAAGGAAAGGTATATGATGAAACAGAAAGAAAAACAAAAGTAAGATTTGATGATGTTGCAGGATTGGAAGAAGAAAAGGGAGAATTAATTGAAATTGTAGATTTCCTAAAAAGACCAGAAAAATATACAAAAATGGGAGCAAGAGTTCCTAAAGGAGTCCTTTTATATGGTAAACCAGGAACAGGAAAAACATTGATTGCGAAAGCCATTGCAGGCGAAGCAGATGTACCATTTATTTCTATGAGTGGTTCAGAGTTTATAGAAATGTTTGCTGGTCTAGGGGCTTCTCGTGTTAGAAAATTATTTGAAAGAGCTAGAAAATTAGCACCATGTATTGTATTTATTGATGAGATTGATGCCATTGGTTCAAGGAGAACATCAAACAGTGGTGCAGAAACAGAAAATAATCAAACATTAAATCAATTATTAGTAGAAATGGATGGATTTGGTTCAGAAGAAACAATTATTGTTTTAGCCGCAACCAATAGACCTGAAATGCTAGATAAGGCATTATTAAGACCAGGAAGATTTGATAGACAAATTACAATACCAAATCCAGATTTAAAAGGAAGATTAGAGATTTTAAAAATTCATAGTAAAGATAAAAAATTATCAGATGATGTAAATCTAGAAAGTATTGCAGAAGACACAGCTGGATTTACAGGTGCAGAGCTTGAAAATATATTAAATGAAGCAGCAATTGTTGCTACAAAGAATAAACATGAAGAAATCGAAAATGATGATATTGAAGAGGCTGTCAAAAAAGTAACAGTTGGACTAGAAAAGAAAGAAAGAGTGATATCAGATAAAGACAAGCGTTTAACTGCTTATCATGAGGCTGGACATGCTGTTGTTAGTAGATATTTGCCAACACAAACAAATGTAAAAGAGGTATCTATTATACCTAGAGGTGTTGCTGGTGGATATACAATGTATAAATCAAATGAAGATAAATACTATATTTCAAAAACAGAAATGCAAGAAAAATTAATTGCTCTTTTAGGTGGTAGAGCAGCTGAAAGATTAGTATTAGATGATATCTCTACTGGAGCAAGTAATGATATTGAAGTGGCAACACAAATCGCAAGAGATATGGTAACGAAATATGGTATGAGTGATAAATTAGGACCAATTGATTTCCAAGGTAAAGAGCCTTATGAAATGCAAATGTTTGGAGAAAATATTGGAGATAAAATTGGAGAAGAAGTAAAAACATTAATCGATACAGCATATAATGATGCCATTACTTTATTAAAAGAGCATAGAGATAAATTAGATAAGATTGCTGAAACTTTATTGCAAAAAGAAAAGATTAATGAACAAGAATTTAATCAAATTTTTGAAGAAGAATCAAATAATTAGAAAAAGACCATATGCTTTGAAAGAATTTTGATAAAACTCTATTTATTTCATATCGAAGAAGCATAAAGAAAACACCCCTCTTGGCAGAACGCTTTGAGGGGTGTAGGAGTTTTAATTGATAAATAAGTCGCAGAAACGGCTGACAAATGCCGAGGCGTATGATTTCTCTTGAAATACAAAAGTGTTTCCACGAACTTTACCACCATCTAATTTTACATGAGAAGTGATATCTTTCCACTTCTCGGACAAATCCTTTGTTTTTCTGAAAACATACATGGTTTTTGTCCTAATGTTAACGCGAATCCAATCTTTTTCGATAAAAGCTGGAGGTTCAATTGTTTCGATACAGTAGGTAAATTCATAAAAATCTTCTTGAGATCGAAGATTAATATGAATTGCATCAGTCCCAACTTGCCAACCACCTCCTAAACGTGATACTTCTAATTGAATAGATGGCAGATTTTCTGACAAAATGCGACAGTTTTCATATGTCCGTGTTTCACCAGTTTCATTACAAATCATTACAATTTTAAACATTGTTTGTGTTCCTCCTTTGATACATATAAAAGTTATATATTTGTCGATGAATATTTTAACATAAAAATACCGATAAATCAACAATTACTAACCAGTCGATTCATAAAATATTTGAGTAATAACATAAAAAGTGTCAATTCAATTTATTTTCCTAATTCACAAATCGCTTTTGCATACACTTTACAAGCAAACAATAAGTTATCAATAGAAATAAATTCATCTGTCTGATGACACATATCTTTTTGCCCAGGAAGATTGGCTCCAAAAGAAACACAATTATCAAAAGCCCTAGCATATGTGGCACCACCAATCGCAATTGGTTCTAAATAAGTATTGGCTTCTTCATTATAAATATCACAAAGTGTTTTAACTAAATAATTGTCTTTTGGAATATATAGTGCAGGTTTAGAACCAACTTTTTTATATGTGATATTTTTATAATCAGATAAACAATCTAAAAATCTTTTTTCTATATCTTCAATTGAAGTATGAATAGGAATTCTTAAATTTAAGCCTATTTTTAAAATGTTATTTTCAAGACGAATGTTTCCAACATTTAAAGTTAATGTACCAGATTCATCTTTATAATTCATTCCCAAGCTTTTACCATCATATTCTGTATGAATATATTTGGTAAAGAAATCAAATAATTCTATAGAACAATGATAGTTTTTAAATAATGTATCTAAAACAATAACCAATCGAGAAATGGCATTCACACCTAAATCAGGATGAGCAGCATGAGCACCAACACCGTGTGAAGTTAATTTTATTTCTTCTTCATTTAGTTTATAAATATCCATTTCAAAATCATATTTTTCCAATATTTTTCTAATATTTTTAATAAAATCTTCCATTATGATGGTAGAATCAATTTTTAAGATAGTACTACAAATTTTAGGAACAACGTTAATGGCGTTATGGTTACAATCGATTTCTTGGATTGTAATTGGTGAATATTGAGTAGAATAATCCATTGCAAAATATGGTGTTAAAATAGATTTTTCAGCATAAATACAAGGAAAATCAGCATCTGGACTAAATCCAATAGTAGGAGATTCTTCATGTGATTTATAATAATTGATACATTTCCAATCATTTTCTTCATTTAATCCTAAAATTAATCGAACACGTTTATTTACTTTACAATTATCTAATACATATTTCATGGCATATAAAGAAGCAATGACTGGTCCTTTATCATCAATAGCACCTCTACCATAAATTTTGTTATCAAATATAGTGGCAGAAAAAGGTGGATAAGTCCAATTATCGCCACTAGGAACAACATCTAAATGACCAATAATTCCTAGCATTTCTTCTCCTTCTCCAAATTCAATATATCCACAATATCCATCTATATTTTTGGTTCTAAAACCTAACTTGTTTCCTAGGTCTAACATATATTCTAATGCTTTATTGGCATTTTCTCCAAAAGGCATGAAAGGATTTTTAGACTCTGCATATACACTTGGAATTTGAATTAATTTTTGAAGATTTTGTATCATTTCTTCTTTCGTATTTTTAATATAATTATCTAACATAAATACCTCCATCTTATATATATAATTTTTGCAAAAAATTCTCTTTTAATACTTATTATTTATCATTGTTTTTCAGAACTGTCAATGAACAAATGATTTAAGATACGATATTTTCTTAGGCAGGGGATGGTATATTATTTTTTGAATTCATTGACGAATGTAACTAGCCGAGGAAATGATTCAAAAAATAATATACCATCCCCTGCCTAAGAAAATATCGTATCTTAAATCAAATGAGAAAAAAGCTAGTAGTAAAAAGTATATAAATATGATATGATATGTAATATATAAAAGGTGAAAGGAATGAGATGAAATATGAATGAAGATAAATTTAATCATTTGGCTGATATCTATGAAAAATATAGGCCGTCTTATCCAGAAAAATATGTAAAAGACATTATTGCAACATGTCATTTGAATTCAGAGAGTTTAGTAGCAGATATAGGTGCAGGAACAGGTATTTTAACGAGACAATTATTACATAACAATTTAAAGGTAGTAGGAGTAGAACCAAACCCAGACATGAGAAAATTGTTAAAAAAATTAGAGGCAAATAAAAATTTTAAAGCAGTAGAAGGAACAGCAGAACATACTAATTTAGAAGATCATAGTATAGACCTTATTGTAGTTGCCCAAGCTTTTCACTGGTTTGATAAAGAAAATTTCAAAAAAGAATGTAAACGAATTTTAAAGCCAAATGGTAGTGTATGGATTTTATGGAATCAATTAGATGAAACCAAAGAAATTGTAAAAGAACAAAAGAAAGTAGATGATCAATTTACAAATAGATTTCAAGAAGTCAATGGTATATTAAGTGCTGCTAAAAAAGAGGAGAAAATACAAGGCTTCTTTAAAGACAATCAATATGAAACAAAGATTGTAGATAATCCATTAGAAAATGATAAGGAAAGGTTTATTGGTTCTAATCTTTCAAAATCATATTCTTTGAAAAAAGAAGATGCAAATTATGATAATTATATAAAAGCCTTTGGAGAAGTTTTTGATAAATATTGTGAAAATGGAAAAGTTATGATTCCGAATAAAACTTATGGATATTTAGGAAAAGTATAATGTTACAGTTTATAGTAAAAAAATGACAGATGTTGATTGATAAGCTGTGGAATATTATGATAACATAAGAAATCAAAAGATAATTATGTAAAAAGCTAGAAAAAACATGAATATCATGATATAGTATAAAAAGATAAAAAATAGAGAGGTGTGTGTAATGAAAATAGGTGAGGTAAAAGAATTAGAAAACATGGCAAAAGAAGTAAGGAAAGGCATTATTGAAGCAGTATATAATGCACAATCTGGGCATCCAGGTGGTTCATTATCAGTAGCAGATATTTTAACAGTATTATATTTCAACGAATTAAATATTGATGAAAAAAATCCAAAATGGGAAGACAGAGATAGAATGGTGTTATCAAAAGGACATTGTTCACCAGCTTTGTATAGTTGTTTAGC
>CAWVJG010000052.1:0-15959 GCA_963929465.1 Bacillota bacterium | reverse complement strand
TATCATTTTCTCCATCTCCAATTGCCATAACTTCATCTTGCTTGATATCATATTTTTCCATAACTACCTTAATGGCTTCTGATTTTTTGATTCCTTTTTTTACAATTTCTAAATATTCTGGAACACTGCTGGTTATCTCATATTTTTTTAATATTTCTTCAGAAATTTGTTTTCTTTTCTCTATGATTTTTTCTGGTTTGTCAATAAAACAAACTTTATAAATATAATTTTCTGGTTTATTGAAATTTATTTGGTTGAAATTAACTACTTTTAAATTCATTCCTTTCAAATTTTTTGTATTTTTTTGTACCACTTCTGGTATTGTTTCTACATAATGTGTATCTCTTGAGTATATCATAATTGGTAATCTTAATGCTTTTCCTAATTGAATTAATTCTTCTACTTCTTCAGCATTCAAATTTTTTGAGTATAACATTTCTTTTGTCTTATTCTCAACAATCATTCCTCCATTAAAACAAATCGTACATTGATTTTCTTTTCTTAAGTCTAATGCATCTATAAATCTTTCTAATCGATAAAATGACCTTCCACTTGAAATCATGATTTTAACACCTTTTTTTGAGGCTTCTTTTATAACTTCCACTGTTTTCTTTGTTAATTCTTTTTCATCTGTTACTAATGTTCCATCTAAATCGATTGCTACTAATTTATACATGTTTCTTCTCCTCTTCTTTTATTTTTTCTAAAAAATACATACATTCTTTTAAACAATCATAATGACATTCTAAAAATATGCCTTTTTCCCTCATTTTGTTTATTTCTTCTAAGCTTGCCCATTTGACATCTTCTACTTCTTCTTTTTCTAATTGCAATGTTGATAATTCTATTTCTTTTTTTACATAGTACATGTCTAAAAAACAGTCATATGCTCTTTTCGAATATATTAGTTCCATTTCACTTTCTTTTAGTTCTAGTCCCAATTCTTCTTTTGTTTCTCTTAACATAGCTGCTACACTATCTTCCCCTGAAATAACATGACCACCTGTTAAGGCCCATTTTCCATTTTTCTTTTTTGTTCGTTTTTGAATCAAAAATTCATTTCTATCATTTTCAAAGCAAATAATAACAATTTGAATAAATTTTTCTTCTGCTATATAACTATCTCCTGTGGTTATCTCTTCTATTGGTTTTCTATTTTTATCAAATAAATCTCTTTTTTCCATATTTTCTTCACCTCTTAATGATTTGTATATCCTTATTTCTTCATATACAATCTTTTTTTATTTTAAAAATGTTTTCTTGTTTTATTTTTTCTTGCCATTTTTCTCCTTATCTGGCTCATCAACTAGTATTTTGTTTGTTATCTCAGCAAAATCCTCTAATGTTAATTTTTCTGCTCTTACATTCTCATCTAAATGCAATTCTTTTAAAATGCTTAATCCTTCTTCTTTACTCATAAATACTTTTGTATTAGTTAATGCATTTAACAATGTCTTTCTTCTTTGCATAAAAGCACTTTTGATAATTTTAAACATAACGCCTCTACTTTTCACTTGTACTGGTGGTTCTTTTCTCAAAGTTAATTTGATAACTTTTGAAGTCACTTCTGGTTCTGGTATAAATGAATCATTTGGTACTTCCATGATTCCTTCAGCTGTTGAATAATAATATACAGAATATGTAATGGCTCCTGTTTCTTTTTCTCCTGGAATCGCAATTAATCTATCTGCTACCTCTTTTTGTATCATAACTGTGATACTTTCTAAATCTAGTCGATCTTCTAACAATTTCATGATAATTGGTGTAGTTATATAATATGGTAAATTTGCTACGATTTTAGCAGATTGAAAACCATTTTTTTCTTTTTCATCTTTTATGATTTTATTTAATCTGACTTGTAATACATCTCCATGAATGATTTCAAAATTTTCATATAGAGAAAATCTATCTGTTAAAATTTTTATCATTTTTTTATCTAATTCAATACATATTACTTTTCCTGCTTTTTCTAATAATTCTTTTGTTAAAGTTCCTAATCCTGGTCCAATTTCAATAACTAAATCTTGTTTAGTAATATTGCTACTTTCTACAATTGTATCTACTACATTTTGATTAATTAAAAAATTTTGTCCTAATGCTTTATTCGCTCTAATTTTATATTTTTTCATAATGAATTGGGTATCTTCTAAAATATTACTCATTTTTCTTTTTCCTTTCATTTTTTACATATATATTATATGGTAAATCTATCTATTTTTCAATATTTCACATAATTTTTACAATGATATTTCTTTTAAGATTTGAAATAGTTTAACCCTCTACCACTGATAGGAGCTATATGTTATATTTTTAAAATTCTCGGCTACCCTCCAATTCCCGTTTAAGAAATTCTAATATCTAAATCGTAACAATACCTGGAAACAGGACCCTTTACGACTTAGATATAAGAATTTCTAAAACTTTTCTGGTCGCATTCGAATCTTTAAAAATATAACATATACATCCTATCAGTATTGAAAGTTTAAACTATAATTAAATATGTCTTTTATTGTGAAATTTCTGTGTCTTTGTTGCTTTTTATCTGTTTTTAAGATACAATAGAATTGCAAATTTTTAACAAAAGAGGCGAAGCTATGGCTACAAATAAAAAAAGTAAAAAAAATAAAAAAGATGTACAGTATAAAAATATTTATATAGGTCTATCAACAGACGATGATAAAAAACAAGAAACTCACAAAACCAAAACGAAAAAGAACAAAAAAGAAGACCATCATATAAAAAACAATCATGGAAATGATAAATACGGAAATAAACCGAATAATGAAAAGCATAAGGAAAAAGACAAACAATTGATAAAAATCAATAATGAAAAAAACAATAGCATGACAAAAATCAAAAAAGAAAAGAATTCCAATGTGATTAGTTTAAATCGTAAATTCGATTCCAAAAATTTAATTTATACATCAAAATTGCGTAATATTTTTATTGTAATCATTGTTATTTTTATATTACTTCTAGGAAGACTTGGCTATCTACAATTTGTCGATGGCGCTTATTTAACAGAAATGGCTTATCAACAACAAGCCATTAACCAAATTCTTAGTCCTAAAAGAGGAAATATCTATGATTCTACTGGAAATGCTTTAGCTATCAGTGCACAAGTTGATACCATAACCATTAACCCTAATAGAATTGTAGGCGATACAGATGAAGAAACAAAGACTTTAAAAGAAACTGTTGCTAAAGGTCTTTCTGATATATTTGAGCTAGATTACAATGAAACATTAGAAAAAGTAAATAGTGAATCACAAGTAGAAACAATTATCAAAAAAGTAGAACAAGAAAAAGTAGATGAATTAGAAGCTTGGATGGACGAAAACGATATATCTGTTGGTATCAACATAGATGAAGATACAAAACGATATTATCCTTATGGTGATTTGGCTTCTAGTGTCATTGGTTTTTGTGGAAGTGACAACCAAGGATTAAGTGGAATTGAATCTAAATGGGATTCTGTTTTAACTGGTACGCCAGGAAAAATTGTTAGTGCAAAAGATAGTAGTCAAAAAGAAATTCCAAATGCTGAAGAAAATTATATATCTGCTGAAAATGGTAGTGATATTACATTAACAATTGATTTTAAAGTACAAACTACTATTGAAAAATACCTAGAACAAGCTGTTGAAAAATATGAATGTGAAGATGGTGGAAATGTCATTGTTATGAATCCACAAACTGGTGACATTTTAGGAATGGCTTGTTATCCAGACTATGACTTAAATTCACCATATACACCAAATTCTACTTTAGCTAAAACTTATGATTCTTTATCTACTGAAGAAAAAAATGAAGCTTTATATAAAATGTGGTCTAATAAGTCTGTTGCAGAAAGTTATGAACCAGGTTCTACATTTAAAATTATCACTTCTAGTGTTGCTTTAGAAGAAGGTATTACCACTCCTGACAAAGAAGGTGATTTCTTCTGCTCTGGCTCTCAAGTAGTTGAAGATAGAACAATTGATTGTTGGAATAAAGCGAATCCACATGGTTATCAAACTTTAACAAATGCCTTAGAAAATTCATGTAACCCTGCTTTTATCCAACTCGCACAAAGAATTGGAGCTTCTACTTTATATAAATATTACCAAGCTTTTGGATTATTCGAATCAACAAATTCTGGATTATATGGAGAACAAACTAGTATTTTCCATGATTTAGATGAAATTGGACCTGTTGAACTTGCAACATATGCATTTGGTCAAAGATTTCAAGTAACACCTCTTCAAATGATAACTGCTATTTCTTGTGTAGCAAATGATGGTGTGTTGATGAAACCAAATATTATCAAATCTATCACAAATACAGATACTGGTGCTGTTACTGAAACACAACCTACAGAAGTAAGACAAGTTTTATCTGAAAAAACCGCGTCACAAGTAAAATCCATGATGGAATCTGTTGTTTTAAATGGTTCTGGTAAAAATGTTCAAGTGTCTGGATATTCTATTGGAGGAAAATCTGGAACTTCTGAACCTACAGAAGCAAATAAAGATGATGGTTATGTTTCATCCTTTGTTGCTATTTCTCCTATTGAAGATACACAAGTTGTTATATTGCTTACTTTATATGATCCTCAAAATGAAGAATATGGATACCAAGGTGGTAATGTTGCTGCTCCTGTTGTTTCACAAATGCTATCTGAGATTTTACCATATTTAGGTGTTCCTTCTGATACAACTGAAGAAGACAATAATTCAGAAAACTTAATTACTGTTCCTGACATTAGAAATAAAACCATTACAGAAGCTAAAAAAGTCCTTACTGATGCAGGATTTGATTGTAAAGTTGTTTCTTCTGGAGATGAAAATGCAACATTAGTTGCAGATCAAAATCCAAAACCAGGAGCACAATTAGCTGCTAATTCAATTATTATGTTATATGGTGAAGGTGATACAGTTGCTACCTCTGTTGAAGTCCCTGATTTATCAAATATGAATTTGTCACAAGCAACCAATGCTTTAAAAGCGAAAAACTTAAATATTAGTGTGACTGGTTCTGGTATTGTAAAGACACAAGACTATACAGCAGGTGAACTTGTCCCAGAGGGAACCATTATTAATGTAACATTAAAACAAACTTTAACAAATGCACATTAGTTACAATATATATAAATGTGCGTTAATGAAAAATTTCATTAACGCACATTTTTTATTCCATTACCTCCTCTCTCCAATACTTTTCAAGTAACTCATTTAATTTTTTTATGTTTTTACTTTTTTTAATTGCTTCTTCTGTATTCTCTCCTTTTAAATAGCTCATCCATGCTTGTTTTAATGTCATGTCTTTACTATTTTCAAGTTTAAATTTTGGTAATTGCAAAATATGAATTTCGAGATAATCATTAAGAATATTGGTCATTGTATCTTCAGCAACAACCATTCTACTATGATACTCTAAATCTTTATTTAAAACAAAATCTAATATATTGATGGTATTTGTTTTTGCAATTTCTCTATCTTCATCATATTCTAATTGATTCCCATGAATCTGTGCATAATACAATAACATTTTTGTTAAAACATGTTCCCCATCAATTATTTGTATACCAACATTTCGTTCTTCATTTTCTATTGTCTTGATTCGTAAATCTGCAATCCCAAAATTTTCTTCTGCTGGTAAGTGTTCCTCTAATTTTTCTAAGTAGGGATTAATTTTTGCCTCTTTGATATCTAAATGTAATATAACTTCTATAAATTCTTTCAATATATCTAAATTTTCTTCTGTATTTAACACTCTCCTTAGTACAAAATTACTTTTTGAGATAAATTTTCGATTCATATACATAATTTTAGTGCACTAAAATAAAACCTCCTTATATATATTTCTTACGAAATTTGGGATTTATAATTCATAATTTTTTACCAATTATAAATTATTTTTGATTAATCATGTTAACCAATGATAGATTTTTAATCAATCATTCTTGATTTAGATGTGGATTTTGATTTGATAAAAGATTTAAGCTTTATAAAATATAGATAAGTGAATAATTAAATAAACAAATAAATAGAAATTTCTATTGAATAAAAATTATATAATTTCTTACAGTATACTGTCAAAAAAAGAACTTGTCAACAAGTTCTTTTGCATTTTTTCTGTTTTTCATCGCAAAATTCGACAAATTCTATCCCTATATTTTTATCACATTCTACTAATTTACATGTTATTAAATTATGAATGACTTTGAATGAAACCTTGAATCATACCTAATTGCCTAAGGTTCATTAAAAACGTTTTTTAATTTTTCAACCACACTTTCAATGCTTTCTTTTGGTGTTGAAGCACCTGCCATAATGCCAACTGTATCTGTTGATTGTAATTTGTTAATTTCTAGCTCTGTTTCATTTTCTATTAATAACACTGTTTTGCAATATTTTTTTGCTATTTCATATAATTTTTTTGTATTTGAGCTGTTTTTTCCTCCAATAACAATCATACAATCTACTTTTTTTGCCATCTCTTCTGTTTCTTTTTGCCTAATTTCTGTTGCTTGACATATAGTATTTTTTATAACCAACTCTATATCTCTTGGTAATTCATTTTTTATAATTTCTTCTATAATATAAAATTTTTCTAGGCTATACGTTGTTTGTGAAATGACTAATAATTTTTGTATACCTGTCTTTTCAAATGTTTCTAAGGCTTTTATTGTGTCATCTTCTTTTTCTATTACAAATTTGTTATCTCCACAATAACTTAATGTTCCTATAATTTCTGGATGTTTTTTATTTCCTAAAAGAAAAATATAATATCCTTTTTTGGCATATTCTTCTGCTATTTCATGAATTTTTAATACCTTTGGACAAGTATAATCAATTAATTCTATGCCTTTTTCTTTTGCTTCTTCATAAATTTGTTTTGGAATGCCATGTGCTCGAATAATCGTCTTGCCTTTAGAATCCTCTATATCATTAATAAATTGCATTCCTAAATTTTCTAATTCTTTAATAACTTCTTGGTTATGTACAATTTCTCCTAATCCATATAGTCTTTCATTTTTCTTTAATTCTTCTTTGGCTCCATCTACTGCTCTTTTTACACCATAACAAAAACCAGCTGTTTTTCCTACTATTAGTTCCATTTTCTTTTCTCCCTTCTATAATGATTGGTGAACGGAAAAATGAGTCCGTCCCCAATTTCCCGATTTTTCCGTCCTTAAATCATCATTTCTAAAATTTCTTGTTTTAACACTTCTACAATTTTTTCTTGTGGTACCTTTTTTATAATTTCACCTTTTTTAAATAGTAATCCTTCTTTTACACCACCTGCTATTCCAATATCTGCTTCTCTTGCTTCCCCTGGTCCATTTACTGCACACCCCATCACTGCAACAGTAATGTCAGACTCTATTGTACTTAAAAATTCTTCTACCTCTTTAGCAATTGGAATCAAATCAATCTGTGTTCTTCCACAAGTAGGACAAGCAACTAATGTTGGCACTTTATGATATAAATTACAATCTTTCAATATTTCTTTTGCCACTTTAATTTCTTTTACTGGATCATCTGAAAGAGAAACTCTCATCGTATCTCCTATTCCATTTCTTAGCATATATCCTAACCCGATACTAGACTTTACAGTTCCACTAAATTCTGTTCCACTTTCTGTAATTCCTAAATGTAATGGACAATCAAATGCTTTTGCTGCTTCTTCATAACTTTCTATACATAAATCTAAATTCGATGCTTTTAGAGAAACCACATAATCTTCAAAATCTAATTTTTTTAAAATTGCTATATGTCTACTAGCACTTTCTACCATTGCCTTTGCTGTTGGCTTTCCATATTTTTCTAACAAATCTTTTTCTAAAGACCCTGCATTTACACCAATTCTAATAGGTATATGATGTTCTTTGCATTGATCTACAACTGCTTTTACTTTTTCTTCACTTCCAATATTTCCTGGATTAATTCTAACCTTGTCAACACCTGCTTTTATAGCTTCTAGTGCAATCTTATAATCAAAATGTATGTCAGCCACAATAGGAATATGAATTTGTTTTTTAATTTCTTTTATTGCTCTCGCATCTTCCATATCTAATGCTGCTACTCTAATAATTTCACATCCTGCTTTTTCCAAGTCCAATATTTGCTTCACAGTCGCTTTTATATCTTTTGTTTTTGTATTACACATAGATTGAATAACTACTTTGTTTTGTCCACCTATTTGCACATTTCCTACCATAATTTTTCTTGTTTTTGTTCGATTCATTTTTTATTCCTTCCTTTTCCATTTTTTTGTCCAATTGGGACGTTTCTGTTTGGACATTTTTTATTTAAAATTAATTCTTAAGAAAAGCAAATGTATTAAATTTTATGAAATTACGAATACAAATAGAAGAATATTAGAAACTCTTAAATTATCTGATAGAAAATTGAAACTTACAGTTCAAGTTAATTCCTACTCGCTAATTTTAGAATTTTTATTCTACAATGCTCGCCAAATAATAAATAAAATTTAATACATTTGCTTTTTATAAAATGTGAATATATTATAAAATGTCCAAACAGAAACGTCCCAAATTGTCCCTATTTAGAAGCTATATAGTATCCGACTCCTCTTTTAGTTATTAATATTTTTGGTGATGATGTATCTTTTTCAATTTTTTCTCTTATTCTTCTTACAGTTACATCTACTGTTCTAATATCTCCATAATATTCATATCCCCAAACTTTTTCTAGTAATGTTTCTCTTGTAACCACTTGTCCTGGTTGTGATGCCAAAAATTTAATAACCTCAAATTCTCTTACTGTCAAATCAATTATTTCTCCCCTGATTTTTACTTCAAATTTATCTAAATCTAATTCTAAATCATTAACAATAATTTTATTTTCTTTCTTTTTTGAATTGTCATTATCTATTCTAGTTACAGCAATATTTTCCACTTTTCTTAAATTTGCTTTTACTCTTGCAATTAATTCTCTAACACTAAATGGTTTTGTTATATAGTCATCTGCTCCTAACTCTAATCCTAATATTTTATCGATTTCACTATCTTTTGCTGTTAACATTAAAATTGGTACATTATATGAATTTTTTATTCTTTTACATACAGATAATCCATCCATTTTTGGAAGCATAATATCTAACAAAATTAAATCTGGATATTGCTCTAAAGCAATATTTAGTGCTGTTATTCCATCACTTGCCTCAATGACATTATATCCTTCCTTTTTTAAATTATATACTAATATTTCTCTTATAGGTTGTTCATCATCAACAATTAAAATTGTTTTTTGATCTCTATCCATTTCTTCTTCCACAAAAACTCCGCCTTTCTTCCTTAGCTTTATTTTCATACTTATATTTATATCACAATTATTTTCATTATACAAGTAATTTGTTAAAAAATCTTTGTTGGGGACGTGCCAAATCGTTCAAAAATTGAACAAAAGGGACAGACCATAACCCGACATAACCTGACTGAGGTGGAGCATCTATTATATAAAGGAAAGAATCGATTTTGCGTATCTAAATTTGAATTTAGAAAGAACCAATAAAAATGTGAGGGATGTTCATTTTTTATGAAAGCGGCTCACATTTTTATTGTGTTATTGTCTTAGACAACAAGGTTCTGGGGTACCCGACTGCAATCTTTGATTGCTATGTCGGGTCAGGTTCTTATTTCTATGAAAATTTAGCTTATACAAAATCGTGAGTGACTTTATATAATAGATGATCTACCTCAGTCAGGTTATGGTCTGTCCCTTTTGTTCAATTTTTGAACGATTTGGCACGTCCCTAACGTTTCATTTTTAGTCAAATCTATTGACATTAAGAGTATTTAGGCATATACTAAAGGCGTAAAATTTTAGTAAAAGGAGGCAATTAAGAATGGATAACATGATAGAAATTAGATGGCATGGTAGAGGTGGTCAAGGTGCCAAAACAGCATCTTTATTATTAGCTGATGCAGCTTTTAATACTGGTAAATATATTCAAGGATTTCCTGAATATGGGCCTGAAAGAATGGGTGCCCCTATCACTGCATACAACAGAATTAGTAAAACACCTATCACGATTCATAGTAATATTTATGAACCTGATTATGTGGTAGTTGTCGATGACACGCTTTTAGAATCAGTTGATGTTACTTCTGGTTTGAAAGAAACAGGAGCAATTGTTATTAACACAACAAAATCTGATGAATATCTAAAAAAAGCGTTAAAAGGATATTCTGGAGAAGTTTACACAATTGACGCTAGAAAAATTTCAGAGGAGGCTTTAGGAAGATACTTCCCAAATACACCTATGTTAGCTGCAATTGTAAAAGTAAGTAAAATTATGACTGATGATGAATTATTAGAAGATATGAAGGGATCTTTTAAACATAAATTTGCTAAAAAACCTGAGGTTATAGACGGAAATATGAAAGCTTTAGAGATGGCTTTAAAAGAGGTTAAAAAAATTCAATAAGTAAAGCATGCATAACGAAATCAAAGATTTCTATGCATATATGTGAAGACTGCTCCGCAGTACTGAATTTTAAGAAAGGAATGATGTAAAAAATGACAGATATAAATGCAAACACACCTATGGAGAAATTAACTCCTGGTGGTGATATTTATACTGCTGGAAATGCAAGAGAATTTAAAACAGGTGACTGGAGAAGTTCTTATCCTGTATTTCTATCTGATAAATGCAAACAATGTGGTTTATGCTTCCCTGTTTGTCCAGAAGATGCCATTCCAGTAGGAAAAGAAGATTTAAAAAGAAAAGATTTCAACTATGATTACTGTAAAGGTTGTGGTGTATGTGCCAAAGTATGTCCTTTCGGTGCTATTGAAATGAGAGAGGAAGGTGTTGAATAATATGAGTATTAGAGAAAGATTAAGTGGTAATGAAGCAGCAGCAACTGCTATGAAACAAATTAATCCAGATGTTGTCGCAGCCTTCCCTATTACACCTTCAACAGAAATTCCTCAATACTTCTCAACTTTTGTTGATAATGGTCTTGTAGATACAGAATTTGTTGCTGTTGAAAGTGAACATAGTGCTATGAGTGCTTGTATTGGTGCAGAAGCTGCTGGAGCAAGAGCTATGACAGCTACATCTGCCAATGGACTATCTTTAATGTGGGAAATGATATATATTGCTTCTAGTTTACGTTTACCTATTGTTATGTCTCTAGTAAACAGAGCTGTATCAGGACCTTTAAACATTCATAATGATCATTCTGATGCTATGGGTGTTAGAGATGCTGGTTGGATTATGTTATTTTCAGAAAACAACCAAGAAGCTTATGATAACCTTTTAATGGCACATAAAATTGCAGAAAATAAAAATGTTATGCTTCCATTAATGGTATGTCAAGATGGATTTATTACTTCTCACTCTATTGAAAATATAGAACTTGTTGAAGATGATAAAGTAAAAGAATTTGTTGGAACATATAAACCAGAACATTATTTATTAAATAAAAATGAGCCAATTGCTGTTGGTCCATTAGATTTACAAGCTTATCTATTTGAACATAAAGCTGGGCAAGCAGAAGCTATGAAAAATGCAAAACAAGTGATTTTAGATGTAGCAAAAGATTTTGAAAAAATGACTGGTAGAAAATATAGTCTTTTTGAAGAATATAAATTAGATGATGCAGAAATTGCGATTGTTTGTATGAACTCAACAGCTGGTACTACAAAATTTGTTGTTGATAAATTAAGAGAACAAGGTGTAAAAGCAGGTCTATTAAAACTTCGTGTATTTAGACCATTCCCTGTAGAAGAAATTGCAAAAGCATTATCACATCTAAAAGCAATTGCCGTATTAGACAAAGCAGATTCTTTAAATGCTGCTGGTGGTGCTTTATTTGAAGATGTTACATCTGCAATGTATGTAAACAACATTCATGTACCTGCCGTTAACTATGTATATGGTATTGGTGGTAGAGATACAAAAGCTGATGACATCGAAAGTGTATATACAGATTTATCAGAAATCGTAAAAACTGGAAAAATAGATAATCCTTATCGTTATTTAGGATTAAGAAAGGAAGGTGACAAATAATGCCTTATAATGTAAAAGAAATCGTTGCGAATAAACCTTCAAGATTTACTTCTGGACATAGAATGTGTGCTGGTTGTGGAGCTCCTCCTGTTGCTAGACATATTATGAGAGCTTTAAAACCAGAAGATCATGCAGTTGTTGCCAATGCTACTGGATGTATGGAAGTTTCTACTTTTATTTATCCATATACTGCTTGGACAGATTCATTTATACATACAGCTTTTGAATGTGCAGGTGCTACACTTGCAGGAGCAGAAGCAGCTTATGTTTCTATGAAAAAACAAGGAAAATTGCCAGCTGATGGTGATACAAAATTCATCGCTTTTGGTGGAGATGGTGGAACATATGATATCGGTTTACAATCTTTATCAGGTGCTATGGAAAGAGGACATGATTTGGTTTATGTATGTTATGATAATGGTGCATACATGAATACAGGTATTCAACGTTCTTCTGCAACACCTAAATATGCAGATACCACTACCTCACCTGCTGGAACCGTTATTCCTGGAAAAACACAATGTAGAAAAGATTTAAGTAAAATCATGGTAGGACATCATATTCCTTATGTTGCTCAAACCATTGCTTATATGAATTTTAAAGATTTATATGAAAAAGCTGAAAAAGCTATTTATACAGAAGGTCCTGCATTCTTAAATGTAATGTCACCATGCCCTAGAGGATGGGGATATCCAACAGAAGATTTAATGAAAATCAACAAACTTGCTGTTGAAACATGCTATTGGCCTTTATATGAAGTTGTTAATGGTGTATATCATATTTCATATAAACCTGCTAAAAAATTACCAATTGAAGAATTCTTGAAACCACAAAAAAGATTTAGACATATGTTTAAACCTGGAAATGAGTGGATGATTGAAGATTTCCAAAGAATTGTTGATGAAAGATGGCAAGAATTATTAGATTTAGAAGAAATCACAAATAAAAATAAATAAATAAAAAAGGGATTTTGGGGACGGACTCAAAATTCCCTTTTTTTGATTGTAACTCAAAAAAATTCTGAAAAGATATATTCATTTAAAATATACTATATGTCTTTCAGAATTTTTCCTTTACATCACACATATCAACAACTGTATTTTCTTTTTAATCTTTACTTTCTATTACTATCAAAATTCCTTTTTCCATTTCAATAT
Organism: Bacillota bacterium; assembly: GCA_963929465.1. Classification (GTDB taxonomy): domain Bacteria; phylum Bacillota; class Clostridia; order TANB77; family CAG-508; genus CAG-269. The sequence goes on along the minus strand of CAWVJG010000052.1, from coordinate 2,775 downwards.
GTGCTATGTCCTCTATTATTTCATTGCTAATTCCTAAACTAGTTCCAATTGGTAAATTGTATCTATTTAAAGGATATTTAAAACCTTTTAAAGTTAATCCTTCTACTGTACTAGTTAACGGAATTAGTGATATGTATTTTCCATAAACTTTATCTTTTTCTAAAGTCTTTTCTGTATTTACTAAATAAATTCGATTATGTTCATCTAGAATTTGACAAGGAATATTAGCTCCCAATGCATCTTTTAATATGTGAATATTAGCAAGTGCATGATCCATTCTCTTCCCTAATGCTCCTAAAATGGTAATCTCAGAACTTTTCATTTGAATTGCCAACTTTAATGCAATATCTGTATCTGTATTATCTTTTTCAGAATTAAATGTATGAAAAATAATTTTCGGTTGCTTTTTATAAAATTCTAGTATTTCAGGAGAAACTGAATCAAAATCTCCTACTACATGATTTGGTATTATCTTTAATTGATATAATGCCTCTAATCCTCTATCTCCTGCAATTACATTTTGACCGTACATGTTTTTCACAATATATTTTTAATTCTTCAATATTTATATCTCCACCTGACACGATTAATGTTTCCATTTCTTTCTCCTTTTCATAACCAATTTTTTTCTATAAGAAAAAGCCATGATAAATTCTAACTAGGAATGCATCATGGTTTTTATACTTTTTTATCATGTCTATGTAATCTTATTCTTCCTCTGGAGCTTCTACAGGGCAAACACCTGCGCAAGTTCCACAACTGATACAAGCTGATTGATCAATTACAAATTTATCATCTCCTTGTGATATACATTGTACTGGACATTCTGCAGCACAAGCTCCACATGATATACATTTATCTGTTATTTTATATGCCATTATATTCACCTCCTTTAATTTCTTGTTTCTCTATTGTTTCTATGTTTTGATTCTTTATTTATTCCTTCTTTTTATGACTGGTGTTTAGTGTTGGTGTTTGGTGTTTTTTCTTTCTATTCTTCTCTCATTCCTTCATCTTCTTTTTCTAATTTTTCTAACTCTTCTAATTCTTTCTGATGTTCTATTTCTTCTTGATCTAATCTTTCTTTTTCTGCATCTTTAATTACTTTGATATCTTTTACATCATATCTTCTATAAATATATGTGTCTCCATCTTTAATTTTTACTCTTACTCTTTCTTTAAGGGTTTCTATAGAATCAACTTCTCCCTCACCTTCTTCTGTTTTTACGATTGCTCCGATATGTGGTAATTTTTTTAATTTTTCTTCATAAACTTCACTTTCATATTTTAAACAACACATTAGTCTTCCACAGTTTCCAGATATTTTTGAAGGATTTAATGAGATATTTTGTTCTTTTGCCATTTTGATAGATACAGCTTCGAAATCATTTAAGAATGTGCAACAACATAATTCTCTTCCACATACACCATTTCCACCAATTTTTCTTACTTCATCTCTTACTCCAATTTGTCTTAATTCTATTCTTGTTTTATATATGGCTGCTAAGTCTTTTACCAATTCTCTAAAATCAATTCTTCCATCTGCTGTAAAGTAAAATAAGATTTTACTATTATCAAATTTTACTTCTACATCTGTTAATGTCATTTCTAATCTATGTTCTTTTATTTTCTTTTTACATACTTCAAAGGCTTTTTTCTCTAAAGCTCTACATTCATCATAATGTTTATAATCTTTTCCATTGGCAATTCTAACAACAACCTTTAAAGGCTCTACAATTTTATCTTCTGGAACAGTTCTATTTGGAATCATAACCTCTCCAAATTCTTCTCCCTGTGCTGTTTCTACAATAACCTTGTCACCTTTTTTTAATTTCCATTTTTTTGGGTTAAAGAAATAGATTTTTCCTAATTTCTTAAATCTTACGCCTACAATATCTTTCAATTTACTTCCTCCCACATATTGAATATCATGTTATCTATACACATATCATAATTTGCATTTTGATTCAATCTTTTTTTGGTATTTTCTATTATATCAATACAATTTGCATATTGTGTGTTTTCTTTTGCTAATTTTAATAATATTATATTTATATAATCTAATATATTCATAATTTCATCTTTAGATTGATATAGTGGTTCCCCTAATTTTATCAATTCTGTCATATCTGTTTTGTCTAATTTTTCTATCATAGCTTCAATATTCTCATATTCTTCTCTTTTATCTTTTAATATGATAGCTTTCCCGATACTTCCTTGAAATGCTTCTAACATATTTTGACTAATATTTGTTAGTCCATATGTTTTTTCCATATATTGCTTTATATATTTTGCTTCAATAGGTTGAAATGCAATTTTCATACATCTTGATTTAATCGTATTTAAGAATGCATTTTCATTACTACCTATCAATATGATTGTACTATATTCTGGTGGTTCTTCTAATGTTTTTAATAAACAGTTTTGAGCTTCAGTTGTCATTTTATCGGCATCATTGATGATATATACTTTTTTATTAGAAATAATTGGTTTTTCTTGTATCTTTCTTTGTAAATATCGAATTTGTTCAATTTTTATACTATTCCCATCTGGTTCTAAGTATAAAAAATCAGGATGATTATTAGATATAAATTCAATACAAGATTTACATTGATGACATCCTTTTTCATTTTCGTTTGTGCATAATATAATCTGAGCAAAACTTTTTGCCATCATTTGTTTCCCAATACCTTCTATTCCTACAAACATATAGCTATGAGACACTTTATTTTCAACTACAGCTCTTTCTAACTCTTTTTTTATTTGTTCATTTCC
>CAWVJG010000051.1:0-3834 GCA_963929465.1 Bacillota bacterium | reverse complement strand
ATTTTATGAGTGAAATAAAACACAATTGGAAAAAATGGCTATACTGGTTTGTTCTGGGAGTAGCACTAATTTGTATTTACAAGATTTTAGACAATTATGAAAATGTAATGGGAGTTTTAAATACTTTTTTTAGCGTCATTAGCCCATTTTTAATTGGTATATTTATTGCATATTTATTATATATGCCATCAAGAAAATTTGAAGAGTTATATGGAAAAGTAAAAATAAAATTTATATCTAAAAAAGCAAGAGGATTAAGTGTTATTACAGTGTATATTATCATTGTAGCGGCAATTAGTATATTATGCGCAGTTATCTTACCAATTGTTTTTGAAAGTATAACAGACTTTATTAGTAGCATACCACATTATATTGAAGATGCAATGAATGCCTATAATAACTTACCACAAGATTCCATATTAAAAAGCCAAATTGTTCAAGATGAAATTCATAATTTACAAAATATTGATATTAAACAATATTTAGATGTAGGAGCAATATTTGGATATTTATCAAATGCAATTGGTGCTATTTTTAGTATAGTAGATATCTTTATAGCAATTATCGTATCTATATATATATTAGTAGACAGAAGAAAAATATTAACCTTTTTCAAAAGATTAGCAGGAGCTATATTTAAAGAAAGAACATATAGAAATCTAGATAAATATTTTAATGATACAAATGAAATTTTCTTTAAATTTGTTGCTAGCCAATTCTTAGATGCTATTGTTGTAGGAATATTAGTATCAATTGCACTAACTATTATGGGTGTTAGATATGCACCATTACTAGGATTCTTTATTGGTATATTTAATATGATACCATATGTAGGTGCTATTATTGCAACAGTTATATCAGCTATTATCACATTAATAACAGGCGGATTATCACAGACTATATGGATGTTAATAGTGGTTATCATATTACAACAAATAGATGCCAATATTATCAACCCAAGAATTGTTGGAAAATCCTTAAAAATTAGTCCATTACTTGTATTATTTGCAGTAACATTTGGAGGGGCTTATTTTGGAATATTAGGAATGTTCTTGGCAGTACCAGTTATTGCAGTTATCAAAATATTAATAGATGATTTTATAAATTATAGAGAAGCAAAAAAGAAAAAAGAAATTTTGGGAACAGATTAAAACGTCCCCAATTGGTCATTAAAAAAAGGGATTTTTGAGTTCGTCCCCAAAATCCCTTTTTATCCTCTTTGTAATAAATATTGTATTCCTCCATTAGCGATAGCTGTTAATGTAAGAACAATTAAACCGGCTGCAAATACACCAGCTACAATTGGTGGAATTGCTTTTTTAGGTGGTAAATCTAAAAAGTTTGCGATTAATGAACCAACCCATGCACCTGTTCCAGGTAATGGAATTGCAACAAATATAAATAAACCTAAAGCAGCAAAATTTTGTAATTTTTCACTTTCTTCTATTTTTCTAGTAGCTCTTTCAGAAGCCCAGTCAATAACAACTTTAAAGATTTTCCATCTTCCGAAAAAATCGAATAACGGTCTGATATATTTAACAATAAAATATACAGGGATAATATTTCCTATAAAACTACATAAAAAAGATTCTACATAATTTAAATGAAATGTAAATACACCTACTGGTATTGCACCTCTTAATTCGATAATGGGTATCATTCCGACAAAAGCGGTTAATAAATATTTTACAATCAATGGTAATCCTGCCATAATTCCTCCTTAGTTATTCTAAAATCTTTTTGTATTGTACTATAAAATATAAAAATTGTCTATATATGTCATAAAATAAATATTCTATAAAATTTAGTTACGATTCAGACATAAGTATGGAAGGGATTATTCATAAATGATTTATTACTCGGCTCAATACGATATTTAAGAATTTGTAACATAATTTATTGAGCCGCTTTCACTCAGCCCCTCACTACGTGAGTAGCGTGAACATCCCTCAATAAATTATATAACTAATTCTAAAACATCTTCAATCACATTCGTAATTAAATCATTTATGAATAATCCCTTCCATACTTATGTCTGAACAGTAACATAGAACACATTATTTTTTTGGAAAAATCCGCCAAAAGTATTGACTTTCATAAGTATTTTGATATATAATAATACAGATTTGAAATAAGAGAATTTAATTAGCCTAAAAAGAAAAAATAAAAAGGTGATTAAAATAAAGAAAAGTAAAAATTAACTAAATTGAATATTTTACTAGAGCCAGTTGAAAAATGAAGATTTTTTGACAGCTCTTTTATTGCCGTTTTTTATCTAAATAAGTATTCAAAAAATTTTTATTGTATAGGAAAATCAGCTTTTATATTAGCTTCTATGTAGATTTTCCGTATACAACAAGGTTAAGCTTCTTATATTCGTGAAGTACTGCGAAGCAGTCTTCACATTTATGCATAGAAATCTTAAATTTCGTTATGCATGCTTTTCTTATTCAAATGTTAAATCTTAAAAGAAGAGGAATTAAATATAAGTTTCCCTAAGGAAATTTAAAATTGTAAAAGCAGACAATTTTAAATCTTAGTCAAGAAATTTATGATTTAAGAAGGACTTCTTTTAACCAATAAATCAAATCAACAAATATGTTGATCGTTATTTCTGCTTAATATTTTATATGAGGTGATTTTCTTGAAATTAAAAGAAGTGAAATACGAGAAAGCTTCTCGTAAAGATTTCGCAAAAGTTGGCGATTATATCGAAATGCCAAATCTTATCAAAGTACAAAGAGATTCTTATGATTGGTTTGTAGAAGAAGGATTAGGTGAAGTATTAAAAGATATTTCTCCAATTGAAGACTATTCTGGAAATCTTGTACTTGAATTTTTTGATTACTACATGGAGGACAAGACAAAATACACAGTAGAAGAAGCAAAAGAAAGAGATGCAACATATTCAACAAGATTACATGTAAAAGTAAGATTAATTAATCGTGAAACAGGTGAAATTAAAGAGCAAGAAATCTATTTAGGCGATTTCCCACTAATGACAGATAGTGGAACATTTGTAATCAATGGAGCAGAAAGAGTTGTTGTAAGCCAGTTAGTTCGTTCACCAGGTTGTTATTATGATGAAGTATTTGACACAAAAACAGGAAAGAAAACATATACATCAACAGTTATGCCACTTCGTGGAGCATGGCTAGAATATGAAACAGATGGAAATGATATTTTCTGGGTTCGTGTAGATAGAACAAGAAAAGTACCAGTAACTACATTATTAAGAGCAATTGGTGTGGCAACAGATGCACAAATGTTAGATTTATTTGGTGATGAAGAATTAATCAAAGCAACACTTAATAAAGATACAATAAAAGACCAAGATGAAGCATTAATCGAAATTTATAAAAAATTAAGACCAGGAGAGCTTCCAACAGCAGATGCTGCAAGAAACCTATTTAATGGATTATTCTATGATAATAGAAGATATGATTTAGCAAAAGTAGGAAGATATAAATTTAATCAAAAATTAGCATTAGCTGGAAGAATTAAAGGAAGAGTTGCAGCAACAGATATCGTAGATAGTGAAACAGGAGAAGTATTCGTACAAGCAGGAGAAGTCATTACAGAAGAAGTTGCAGAAAATATCCAAAATGCAGGAATTAACGTGGTAGATGTTACTGTTGGAGATAGAAGTGTTAGAATTATAGGAAATAGTACAGTCAATATCCACAAAATATTACCAAATGTTGATCTAAGCAAATTACATTTTAAAGAATTAGTAAATTATGATGTATTAAAAAATATTATAGATAATACAGACGAAAAAGAATTAGTAAAAATCATAGAAGAAAGACAAAATGAATTAGTACCAAAACATAT
>CAWVJG010000050.1:0-7229 GCA_963929465.1 Bacillota bacterium | reverse complement strand
AAGAAAGGAGTAATAAAAATGGTAAAGAAGACAGATAGAAAAATGGAAAGACAAAGAAGACATATGCGTGTAAGAAGAAAAATATCTGGAACAGCTGAAAGACCAAGATTATGTATATATAGAAGCAATAGTAACATTTATGCACAAATTATTGATGATGTTACTGGAAATACATTAGTTGCAGCATCAACATTGGATAAAGAAATTAAAACAAAATATGCAAATAAACAAGCAGCTAAAGAAGTAGGAACTTTAATAGCAAAAAGAGCAGCTGATAAAAAAATCGTAGATGTTGTTTTTGATCGTGGTGGATACATATACCATGGTGTTGTTAAAGAATTAGCTGAAGCTGCAAGAGAAGGCGGACTAAAATTCTAATAAAAATAAAAGTGTAAAAGGTATAAAATTTTAATAAGGGTCAACACATATTCATAAGGGTAGGGACATATCTTGTCACAAAAGGAATACCCTAGGAAAAGATGTGTCCCCTGATATTAATCGAAGAAGGAGGGAAACAAAACCGATGGAAGAAAAGAATGAATTAAAAGAAAAAGTAGTTGCTATCAACAGAGTTGCTAAAGTTGTTAAAGGTGGTAGAACTTTTAGATTTAGTGCAGTTGTAGTTGTTGGTGACGAAAACGGACATGTTGGTGTTGGTAATGGTAAAGCAGCAGAAGTTCCAGACGCTATTAAGAAAGCTATCCAAGAAGCTAAGAAAAACTTAATAGAAGTACCTGTTGTAGAAACATCAGTACCTCATGAATATGTAGGAAAATTTGGTAGTGCAAAAGTTATGTTAAAACCAGCAGCTGTTGGTACTGGAGTTATCGCAGGAGGAAGTGTTAGACCAGTATTAGAGCTTGCAGGATATAAAAATATAAGAACAAAAGTTATTGGAACAAACAATCCAAGAAACGTTGTTTATGCTACATTAGAAGGATTAAAAGCAATGCAAACAGTAGAGCAAGTAGCGAAAAAAAGAGGTAAAAAAGTAGAAGATATTATATAGGTAAGGTATGTTCTGAAAATATAATAGTAAACAGGATAAAATTTTAATAAGAGTTAAAGGGAGGTGCAAACCGCAATGAAACTAGATGAATTAAAACCAGCTGTAAGTAAAGTAAAAAGAAATAGAGTAGGTCGTGGTATGGCATCAGGAAATGGTAAAACATCAGGTAGAGGTCATAAAGGACAAAAAGCTAGATCTGGTGGAGGAGTAAGAAGAGGTTTTGAAGGTGGTCAAACACCATTATATAGAAGATTACCAAAAAGAGGATTTACCAATATCCATGCTAAAACATACACAGAAGTAACATTAAAAATGCTTAACTTATCTAAAGCAACAGATGTTACAGCTGAAACACTTTTAGAAGAAGGAATCATCGGAAAAATTAATGATGGAATCGTTATATTAGCAACAGGAAAATTAGAGAAAAAATTAAATGTAAAAGCCAAAAGATTTACAGCAAAAGCAAAAGAAGAAATTGAAGCTTTAGGCGGAAAGGCAGAGGTGGTTTAATTGTTTAAAACGTTAAAAAACGCATTAAAGACACCTGATGTAAGAAAAAGACTATTATATACATTATTACTAATCGTTGTATTTAGATTAGGGTGTTATATAACTGTACCTGGAGTAGATAGTATCGCATTAAATGATGCTATGAGTAATACGCAGGGAATTGCAGGATTAATTGATATGATTTCCGGAGGAGCTTTTTCTAGATTTTCTGTTTTTGCTATGTCAATCAGTCCATATATCACTGCGTCAATTGTTATCCAATTGTTAGCAATGATTATACCTTCATTAGAAAGACTAACTAAAGAAGGTGGAGAAGAAGGAAGAAAGAAAATCAATAGATATACAAAAATTTTAACGATTATACTTGCTTTAGTAGAATCAATTGGTATATATTTTGCATATCAATCAAGTGGAATATTTGTTGACAATTCATTCTTAACAGGAGCTTTAGTTGTAGTAGGTTTAGTAACAGGTACATCTATATTAATGTGGCTTGGAGACCAAATTACAAATAAAGGTGTTGGAAATGGAATTTCGCTATTAATCTTTGTTGGTATTATTGCAGGATTACCAAGTGGAGTAGTAACTCTATGGAATCTTATCGTATCAAATGGAGCATTTACTACAACAGGATTATTATTGGCAATTGGTATTGTGATAGGAGCAATTATTTTAGTTGCTGGAGTTGTATTTGTACAACAAGCTGAAAGAAGAATACCAGTACAATATTCAAAAAGAGTAGTTGGAAGAAAAATGGTAGGAGCACAAAATACACATATCCCATTAAAACTTGCTATGGCAGGGGTTATGCCAGTAATCTTTGCTTCATCATTTATGACATTTCCAGCAATGATTATTCAAATATTTGTACCAGACATTGCAAGTCAATCTGGATTTTTAGCAGGACTATATAATTTCTCAATTGCTACATCAACATCAAATGTAGGAATTGGATATTCAATAGCTAATGCAATTGTATATTTATTATTGATTCTAGGATTTACTTATTTTTATACTTATGCTACATTTAATCCAGCAGAAGTATCAAATAATATTAAGAAAAATGGTGGATTTATCCCTGGAATCAGAGCAGGAAAACCAACAACAGAATATTTATCATCTGTTATCTCTAAATTAACATTATTTGGAGGATTGTTCTTAGCAGTTATAGCAATTATACCTATGTTACTAAGATTTACAAACCTAAATATTGCATTTGGAGGTACATCAATCTTAATTGTTGTAGGTGTTGCTCTAGAAACAGTTCAACAACTAGAATCTTTATTAGCAATGAGACATTATAAAGGATTCTTAGAAAAATAGAAATAAAAAAATAATCGTTCAACCTGATGTTTGGACGATTATTTTTTGTTTAATTTTGTATCTTTTTTAGTTACTTCGAGCGAAGTATCTCTTCTACTAGGTCTCCGTATTTTGGATTCAAACGACAGAAACAAATAGGTTTCATTTCTGAAAACGGACATTTATATATCCCAAAAGGAATGCGATAACGAGGAATATCGCATGACCATAATATAGGAAGATAATCATATCGTGCCTTACATTTTAAGAATCTTTCCTTCCGTCTTAAGTATTTTTTCTTTTGTTTCAGTTCCCAGTTGAGAACATTGATTGATTTTTTTGTGTTTAACATAAAACTCAAAACTCCTTTCAAATCATTTGATAGAAATATTATAGTATATCTAAGAATGAAAATCAAGAATTTGGTAAGTATCAATAATCAGTATACTAAAATCGTATATAAGCTATTGAATAAAATATCAAAAAAGTTGGATACAAAAATAAAAAAGTACGAAATACTGCTAAAAAATCCTTGAAAGTTTCGCTTTTTTGTAGTAAAATAATTGAGTATAAAATTAAATAAAGGAGAGCGTTGAATATGATTTTAATAATGTTAGGTGCGCAAGGAACTGGAAAAGGAACAGTTGCTGGCTTAATTAGTAAAGAAACAGGATTACCACAAATTTCAACAGGAGATATCTTTAGAAAAAATATTAGTGAAAAAACACCATTAGGAATAGAGGCTGATAAATATATTTCTAAGGGAGAATTAGTACCAGATGAAGTAACTGTACCAATGGTAGAAGATAGATTAACATGGGAAGATGCAAAAAATGGAGCAATATTAGATGGATTCCCAAGAACAATTGAACAAGCAGAAAAACTAGATGAAATATTAAGTAAAAAAGGAAATAAAGTAGATTTAGTTGTAAACTTAGTAACACCAAGAGAAGAATTAATTGACAGAATGTTAACAAGAAGAGTATGTACAAATCAAGAATGTAAAACAACATACAATACAAAATTAAATCCACCAAAAGTAGAAGGTATTTGTGATAAATGTGGATCACCATTAAAACAAAGAGAAGATGATTCTGATCCAGAAGCAATTAATAGAAGATTAGAAATTTATGAAGAAAAAACAAGCCCATTAGTAGAGTATTATGATAAGAAAGGTGTATTAAAAACAGAAACAGTAAGTTTGGCTATTAATAGAATGGGAAAAGATGTAGCAGAAGATGTTATCAAATTAATCAATCAATAGTATGATATAAGTTTGATATATATATAAAATACGATAGGATAAAATCAAAAGTTGATAAGCATATTATCAACTTTTGTGTTTGCTTATATCCTATATAGAAAGAAGGAGCGGTAATGGTAACAATAAAATCAAAAAGAGAAATAGAATTAATGAGAGAAGCTTGCAAAGTTGTTGCTTTAACATATAAAGAATTAGAAAAAGTAATAAAACCAGGAATGACTACATGGGAACTAGATCAAATAGCAGAAAAAACAATGAGAAGTTTAGGTGCCATTCCAGCTGAAAAAGGATATGATATAGGAATAAGAGGTGTTCCTAAATATCCAGCAACACTTTGTGTGTCTATCAATGATGAAGTAATTCATGGAATTCCTTCAAAACATAAAGTCATAAAAGAAGGCGATATTGTGAGTGTAGACACAGTGGCATTGAAAAATGGATTTAATGGAGATGCTGCCAGAACTTTTATGATAGGAAATGTTTCTAAAGAAGCAAGAAGATTAGTAGAAGTTACCAAACAAGCCTTTTTTGAAGGAATCAAATATGCAAAGCCAGGCAATCGAATTGGAGATGTTTGTCATGCAATTGGAGAATATGTGCATTCACAAGGATATTCTGTAGTAAGAGAATTCCAAGGACATGGAATTGGAAGAGAGATGCATGAAGATCCAGGTATACCAAATTATGGAAAAGCAGGTAGAGGAATCAGATTAGAACCAGGTATGACACTAGCCATAGAACCTATGGTAATTCAAGGAAAACCAAACATTTTAGAGCTAGATGATGGGTGGACAATTATTACAGAAGATGGAAGCTTAGCAGCCCATTATGAAAATACAATTTTAATTACAGAAAAAGAGCCAGAAATATTGACAATACTTTAATTATGGTGTATAATACAATAGTTATTATGCACAATGGATAATTTTGTGCAAAAATAGCTCTTTAAGGAGGGGAAAGAATTTGTCAAAAGAAGATGTTATAGAAGTTGAAGGAGTAGTGGTTGAAGCACTACCCAATACAACATTTAAAGTAGAATTAGAAAATGGACATCAGATTTTAGCTCATATATCTGGTAAGTTAAGAATGAATTATATCAAAATTTTACCAGGAGACAAGGTAAAAGTAGAACTTTCACCTTATGATTTGAATAGAGGTAGAATCACTTGGAGAGCAAAATAAAATCAATAAAAATTAACCCAAAAAAATATATAAGTTATTTTAGGAGGTGCAAAAAAATGAAAGTAAGACCATCAGTAAAGCAAATCTGCGATAAATGTAAAATAATAAGAAGAAAAGGGAAAGTAAGAGTAATTTGCGAAAACCCTAAACACAAACAAAGACAAGGATAGTCTTAAAAACATGCTAATAACACAAATTGGATAGCGGCTGTGAAATCAGAAATGATTTACATATCAAATTTGTGTTTATATATATGTCTTAAGAAAATTTAAAGACTAGGGTAAACACTAGTAGCATTTCACCTTTAAATAGGATTAAGACAAAACTATAAAGATAAGAATAATAAGAAAAACAAAAATATTTTGGAGGTGCAAAAACATATGGCTCGTATAGCAGGAGTAGATTTACCTAAAGAAAAAAGAGTAGAAATAGGACTTACATATATCTATGGAATAGGTGTATCAAGTTCTAGAAAAATCCTAGAAAAAGCTGGAATTAATCCAGATACTAGAGTAAAAGATTTAACTGATGATGAAGTTAATAGCATCAGAAAAGTTATTGACGAATCATACAAAGTTGAAGGTGATCTAAGAAGAGAAGTAGCATTAAACATCAAGAGATTAACAGAAATTGGATGCTACAGAGGTTTAAGACATAGAAGAGGTCTTCCAGTAAGAGGACAAAGAACAAAAACGAATGCTAGAACAAGAAAAGGTCCTAGAAAGTTAGTTAGTAAGAGTAAAAAATAATTAAAAAATCGATGAAAAGCATCAATCTGCACATTTTCGCTATTTATTCCAAACCTCGATGTACAAACGTACACCTTCGGCTTGCAATAAATAACAAAAATGCACATCTTAATACTTTTCATCAATTTTACAAAAAAAAGAAAAGCATCAATCTGCACATTTTCGCTATTTATTCCAAACCTCGATGTACAAAAGTACACCTTCGGCTTGCAATAAATAACAAAAATGCACATCTTAATACTTTTAATCAATTTTAAAAGAACTGTAAGATTGAAAAAATCAAAATAAATATAGATTACGTTCTATATATAATAGAGATAATTTCACTTAAATAAAGGAGGGAATTCATAACAATGGCTAATAATAAAACAACTAGAAAACCAGTTGCCAGAAGAAATAGAAAAAATATAGAAAAAGGTCAAGCACACATTCATTCTAGTTTTAACAATACAATCGTAACAATTACAGATGTACAAGGAAATGCAATTTCATGGGGAAGTGCTGGAGAATTAGGATTTAAAGGTTCAAGAAAAAGCACACCATATGCAGCTGGACAAGTTGCTGAAACAGCAGCAAAAGCAGCTATGGAACATGGATTAAAAACAGTTGAAGTATTTGTTAAAGGACCAGGGGCTGGTAGAGAAGCAGCAATAAGAGCTTTACAAACAGCAGGTCTAGAAATCAGTGCAATCAAAGATGTAACACCAATACCACACAATGGTTGTAGACCACCAAAAAGAAGAAGAGTATAATTCAAAGAAATAAAAAGGAGACAACATAAGTAAGATGTGTCCCCTGACATTAGTTAAGAAAGGAGAAATAAAATGGCAAGATATAAAGATGCACAATGTCGTGTATGCCGTAGAGAAGGACAAAAATTGTTCTTAAAAGGTGATAGATGTTATTCAGATAAATGTAGTATATCAAGAAGAAATTATGCACCAGGACAACATGGACAAAAGAGAGCTAAGCTTTCTGAATATGGTACTCAATTAAGAGAAAAACAAAAAACAAAAGCTTTTTATGGAGTTGGAGAAAAACAATTTAGAAAATATTTTGAAATGGCTTCAAACAAAAAAGGAGTTACTGGTGATAATCTATTACAAATATTAGAAAGCAGATTAGATAATGTTGTTTATAGATTAGGATATGGTGCATCACGTGCACAAGCAAGACAAATTGTTAACCACGGTTTATTTGAAGTAAATGGAAA
>CAWVJG010000049.1:0-7262 GCA_963929465.1 Bacillota bacterium | reverse complement strand
TATAAAAAGAATTACATCAGGCTTATTAGGATTTCCATTAGTATTAATTGTATTACTTATTGGAAATGTTCATGTGGTAGATGTTGCACTAGCAATAATTGCTATATTAGCAATGGACGAATATTTTAATGCAATTTCAAAAATTGCAAAACCAGTAAGATGGGTAGGATACTTAAGTTGTGTTAGTATTGCATTAATTCATGTTATACCAGAACCTTATTTGTTGCATACAGCAATTTTAGCTATTCCTACATTACTATTAATACTATTTATTCAAGTCATTATAACAGAAATGAAAACCAATTTTAAAGATGTAGCATATACACTTTTTGGTATTTTGTATGTTGTGATGCTAATTATGTTTTTCGCTAAAATAAATGGAATGGAAAATGGAAATATCCTAATATGGTATGTCATATTTGCCGCATGGGGAACAGATATATTTGCCTATTTTATTGGAAAATATTTTGGAAAGCATAAATTTAGTAAGATTAGTCCAAATAAATCAATAGAAGGATGTATAGCAGGAACAATTGGTGCTATACTAATGATATTAATATATACATATGTAGCAAATACTTTCTGGGGAATGGGATATTCATATGTAATTGTAGGAATTATCGGATTTGTACTAAGTATCATTGGTCAAGTAGGAGATTTTGCAGCTTCTAGTATAAAGAGATATGTAGATATAAAAGATTACAGTAATTTGATTCCAGGACATGGAGGAATGTTAGATAGAATTGATAGCTTAATATTTTTAGCACCTTTTGCATATGTATTATTTATGTTTATATAAGGAGGAAAAATTTGATAACATTTATTATATCTGCTATAAAAATTATCATATTATTAGGCTTCTTAATTTTAATACACGAGCTTGGCCACTTTATAGTGGCCAAACTTTGTAAAGTAAAAGTAAATGAATTTTCCATTGGATTTGGACCAGGAATTTGGAATAAACAAGGAAAAGAAACAAAATATTCATTAAGAGCAATTCCTTTGCGGTGGATATGTTAGCATGGAAGGGGAAGATGAATCATCTGAAGATGATAGATCATTTTCTAAAGCAAGTATTCCAAAAAGAATTGCGATATGTGCCGCAGGAGCCATTGTGAATATTATATTTGCTGTGGTTGTTTATTTTATTGTTATGGCAACATCAGGAGTGTATATTTCAAATGTTGTAGATTCTACAATTCCTGAATATGCTGCAGAACAAGCTGGAATTCAAAGTGGAGATGTTATTGCAGAATTAAATGGAGAAAAAGTAGATAATAAATATGACTTAGATGACATTATGCAAAATGCTACTGGAGAAGACATTCTTGTAAAAGTAGAAAGAAATGTAGAAACTTTAGAATTTAACATAAAACCTACAGAAGTACAATCAAAAGTAACAGGAATGTATTTAGATGATAAATGTCAAGTTATCATGGTAGATAAAGGAAGTAGTAGTGAAAAACAAGGAATACAAGCAAATGATGTAATTACAAAAATTAATAATGTAGAAACTAATGGAGATACCAATAAAATTATAGAAGCATTACAACAAGAAGGAACAGAAACGATTTCTTTAACAATTCAAAGAGGAAATGGAGAAATCAATATGGAGTTTACACCTGATTATGTTTCAACCTATTATTTAGGTGTCAATATGAAAATGGCACCAGATACTTTTTTTAACAGATGTTATTATGGATTAGTTGAAACGAAAACATTTGTATTTTCAATTGTAGATAATGTAAAACAATTATTTACAGGAAACGTTGGAATAGATCAAATGACAGGACCAATCGGAATAGGAGAAATGGTTTCTCAAACAAATGGATTTAGAGAATTTATCTATTTAATGGCTTTAATATCTATTTCCTTAGGTGTAACCAATTTATTACCAATTCCAGCATTAGATGGAGGAAAAATATTAATTTTAATCATAGAAGCAATTAGAAGAAAACCAATGAAACCAGAAAATGAAATCAATATACAATTATTAGGATTTTCTATATTAATTGCATTGTCTATTTATGTCTCATATAATGATATATTGCGATTATTCTGATGAATCATTATGTCCCATTGGGGACGTTTCTATTTGGGACATTTTTTAACTTGTATGAGTAGAATATTATCAAAAAGTTAATATAGGTATAAATACAAAACAAAAAATATATATAAAATAGGTATTTAATAACAGAAATTCATTTAATTTGAAACTGATTATTAAATACCTTTAAAGTTTTATGGAATAAAAGGAATTTTATAAAAACAATATAATTTTATAAATAATCGTTTTTTATGTTAAAGTAAACATATAAATATATAATGAGAGTAATTAAAGTAGAAAAGAGAAAAAAATGATTGACTAAAAAAAATGCCAATGATATAATGGTAATGTCAAAAATTGTACAAGATTGTAGAAAGATAAAAGATAACAAATATAGATAAACGAAAGAATTTAAAGGAGAAAACCAGTGAGGAAAATAAGAATAATAAAATTTATTTCAATTGTATTAATTTTAACAATACTCGCATATAGTTTATTAATGTTGTTTATAAATAATAAAACATATGCAGTTTCTCAATGGATTAGTTCAGACATTGATGGAATCGATGAATCATTATATCCAGGATTTAAAGACAAAATAAAAAGCTTACAAGCCCAATATCCTAACTGGACATTTAAAGTCTTATATACAGATTTAGATTGGACTGACGTTATTGCAAATGAATATGTAGGACATAATTCTGGACCTCGAAATATGGTACAAGCCATTACAAATTATCAAGGTCAATGGATTTGCCCAATCTGTTCATATACAAATAGTTCATGGAGATGTGCATCACAAGCAGCTATTGAATATATGATGGATCCAAGAAATTCATTAAATTCATCAGACATTTTCCAATTTGAGGAATTGACTATTAATGGTTGTGATATAAATGCAATTAATTCAATGATAAATGGTACATTTTTACAAGGACATGCAAATGAAATTGCTAACTCAGCAAATGCTACACAAATCAATCCGTATTATATAATTGCAAGATTGATTCAAGAACAAGGAAGAAATGGTTCTGCAACATCTTCTGGAGCTAGTGGCTACTATAATCCATTTAATATAGGGGCAACAGGAAATTCAGATGCTGAAGAAATTGAAAATGCAATTAACTATGCAAAAAGTCAAGGATGGAATACATTAGAAAAAGCAATTACGGGTGGAATCAATTTTATAGCAAGTGATTATATTAATCAAGGACAAAACACATTATATTTGCAAAAGTTTGATGTTGAAAATAATTATAATGGACTATATTGGCATCAATATATGCAAAATTTAATGGCAGCACAAAGTGAAGGAAATACATTAAGAAAAACATATGTGGACATCAACTCAGTTAGTTCACCACATACATTTATTATACCTTTATATAAAAATATGCCAAGTACAGCATGTAGTAGACCAGATGGTAGTAGCAATGCTACAGTTTCAGGAGATATCGTAAAAATCAACGCAAATGGTGGACTAAATATGAGAAATGCACCAAATGGTTCTGTGATAGGAGCGGTATCTAGTGGAGAAATTGTTACAAGAATTGAAAAAGCAACATCAAAAGTAGCAGGAACATATTGGGATAAAATAAGAAGAGCAAATGGTGAAGAAGGATATGTTGCTAGAGAAACCTATGATTATGAAGCAGAATATAAATTATACTTATTGCCATTAGGAGATGGTGGAAGTAATAATACAGGAAGTACTGATAATGGAAATACAGGTAATACTGGAGAAAATGACAATATAACAAGTTATAAATTAGGTGATGTCAATAATGATGGAAATATAACTGCAAGTGACTATGTATTAATTAAGAACCATATTATGGGATCTACAAGCTTAAATGATACTGCTAAAAGTGCAGCAGATGTTAATAGAGATGGAACTATTAGTGCAAGTGACTATGTTTTAGTTAAAAATTATATTATGGGAATGATTACTTCATTTTAAATAAAGGAAAAATAATGTATAAAATCAATAAAACAGGAGGAATATATGAAAATTAATTATAAAAAAAGTATACTATGTGTTATATTAATTTTAGCGGTAATAATGGTATTATCTCCAAAATCACAAGCAGCAGGATTAGTGATTAATTTTTCAAAATCAACAGCAAATGTAGGAGACACTGTAACGGTTACAGTTACAGGACAAGGACTTGCGGGAAGAGCTGATTTAACTGTGTCAGGACCTGCTACTTTATCAGAAAATTCAGTTTGGGTTGATAATAATTCAGCTACTGTAACAGCAAAGATTACAGGAGAAGGTTCTGTAAAAATTACGGCAACACCAACAAGTATGGCAGATTCTACGACTGCAGACCCATATGAAGATCCAACAGCTGGAACAATAACAGTAGTTAGTGCCTCTACAGCTGGTTCTTCATCTAATGGAAGTACATCAAATGATTCTGATAGTACAGCAACAGAAAAAGAATCAAGTAATGCAAATTTAAGCAATTTAGGAATTAAACCAAATGATTTCTCTGGATTTAAACCAGGAACAACTACATATAATGTTACAGTACCAGAAGATGTAGAAAGTGTGGAAGTATATGCAACGGCACAAGATTCAGGTGCATCTATATCAGGAACAGGAAATAAAACACTTGAATATGGAGAAAATGCATTAAGTGTTGTTGTTACAGCAGAAGATGGAACAACCCAAAAAACATATACCATTAATGTAACACGAGAGGGCGAAGGAGAAGCAGAAACAGATGGGACAGAAACTGAAGAAGAAGTAGAAAATGGATTATCTAATATCACAATAGATAATTTAACATTAAGTCCTTCTTTTAAAACAGATATATATGAATATACTGTAAAATATATTGGAGAAGATACATCATTAGATATCCAAACAGTTGCAACAGATCCTAGCTATACAGTAGAAATATTAGGAAACGAAGAACTAAAAGAAGGAGAAAACACGATCACCATTTTAGTTGCAGATAGTGAAGGAAACAATGTAGCAACTTATCAGTTAACAGTTAATAAATCACTTGTGGATGAAGAGGCTTTAGCAAAAGAAGAGCAAGAAAGACAACAACAAGAACAGAGAAAAATGATTATGATAGCTGGAGGAATTGTTGTACTGATACTACTAATCATCATCATTATTATTATAAAACGAAGAAGAAATAGAGCATATGCAGAAGAATTTTCGGGAGTTCCATTTGCAGGAATAAATGATGAAGATGATTATTATGACGGTTATGATAATGATGGTTATGACAATGATGATGATAATGATAATCAGATGGATAATTATAATACAGAACCTGTAAATGAGCAAAATGACTTTTTTCAGAAAGATGATAATGATGTTCCACCAATAGAAGAAACAAATGAAGTAAATTCTCAAAGTAAGAATACTAAACTAGACTTTGATGATAGTGAAGAAAAAAGAGAAAAAGAACAAGCAAAAAGAGATTTCCTAGAAGGATATAATTCTGATTATACTGATGATTATAAAGAGGATAAACCACGAAGAGGCAGAAAGAAAGGAAAAAGATTTAAGTAAAAAGAAAATAGAAAATACCTATTTACATTAAAGTAAAGGGTATTTTCTATTTTTTATATAAAATAGTTGTGACTGTTCAAATCAAATACTGGAAAGGTTAGATATACATTATTTTTCGTACCTTGTGTGTCGCAACCACAGATGTTGAAAGATAAATCTTTCAACGAAAGAAGGTTGCTCCAATCGCACTCGCTTTTGCTCGTTTGGTCGCTTACGCGGTATTTCAAAATAATGTATATCTAACCTTTCCAGTATTTGATTTGAACAGTCACAAATAAGGTACCAAAATTCATACAAAAGTCATATAAATGCATTGAAAAAAATAAAAAAGATATGGTATAATAAAAAACATGAATAAAGATAATATAAAAGAAATAATCAATAATTTAATAATAAAGGTTGGAACAACATTAAAAAATATTCCTAAAAAGGTAAAAATAATCAGTGTATTAATAATTGTTTTAATTGTTTTGTGTTGCTTCATTTTTATATGGATTACAGAAAGTCAAAAGCAAAAATATGTGGAATATGATGGGAAAAACTTAAAAGAAAGTAAATATCCAGGATATAAAGAATTAATAGATAAATTACAGGAAGAACACCCTAATTGGACATTTGCATTATTCTATACCAAATTGGACTGGGAAGAAGTGATTGAAAATGAAGGGCATAAAGACAATACAGAATATCCAACAAATTTAATACCAGATTCTTCAGAATATCCAGAAGATTGGAAATGTGAAATAGACAAAGATAGGACTTTTGACAATGGAACATGGTTATGTGCTTCTGACAAAGCAATAAAATATCAAATGGACCCTAGAAATATATTAAATGATGAAAATATATTTCAATTTGCTGAATTGAAATATGTAGAAGGTGCACAAACAAAAGAAGGTCTTTATGAAATCACAGAAGGTACTTTTTTAGAAGGAGATAGTATTTCAGAAGCCTTAATACAAGCAGGAAAAAATGCGAATCTAGATCCATATTTTATAGCATCTAGATTAATTCAAGAACAGGGAAGAAATGGAACTGTATTATCAAGAGGCTGTGAATATAATGATACAGTTGTATATAATCCATTTAATATAAATGCAAAAGGAAACTCACAAGAAGAAATTATTCAAAATGCAGCACAATATGCATATGAGCAAGGATGGGATAGTTTAGAAAAAGCATTGATAGGTGGTGTGGAATTCTTAAAAGAAGGATATATTAATGTAGGACAAAATACCTTATATTTGCAAAAATTTGATGTTGTCAATCAAGATGAAAGTTTATATACCCATCAATATATGCAAAATCTATTAGCACCACAATCAGAAGCTAGTAATATGAAAGAAATTTACGAAGCTTCTAATACAGTAGATGCACCACTAAACTTTATTATCCCTTTATATGAAAATATGCCAGAAGAAGTATCTGAAAGATAATTAGAAATGAAAATATTGCACAGGAGCGATTGACATTACATGAAATATGCGATAAAATTTGTCTTGTGTAATATATGCCACTATAGCTCAGCTGGTAGAGCAACGGATTCGTAACCCGTAGGTCAGCAGTTCGATTCTGCTTAGTGGCTCCATTAAGTAAAATCGTCGCACCAGACGAAAATATTGATAAATCAACTGTAGAAGGTTGATTTTTTTGTCGCCTTTAACTTGAAAAGGAAGGATG
>CAWVJG010000048.1:0-3105 GCA_963929465.1 Bacillota bacterium | reverse complement strand
TGATTTAGCAAAAAAAGAAGGAGAAAATCTAAAGAAAGAAGAGATTTTCAAAGCTAAAGAAGAAATTATGAATAATAGAAAAGAATTGGATCAAGAGATTAAAGAAAGAAGGGGCGAAGTACAAAAACAAGAAGCAAGACTAATTCAAAAAGAGGAAAATTTAGAAAAGCGTGCAGAAAATTTTGAGAAGAGAGAACAAGAATTAGAACAGGAAAGACAAAATATTGAAAAGGAAAAAGAAGAATTAGAAAAAATGCATGAACAAGAAATGGTCGAACTTCAAAAAATTGCATCTTTAAGCAAAGAAGAGGCAAAGCAAAGATTACTTGCTGAAATGGATAAGGAGTTGACAGCAGAAAAGGCTGCTTTAATTAGGGAAAAAGAACAAAAAGCAAAAGAAGATGCAAATAAAAATGCGAAAGAAATTTTATGTTATGCAGTGCAAAAATGTGCAGCAGATCATTCACAAGAAACAACAGTATCAATTGTTCCACTTCCTAATGATGATATGAAAGGAAGAATTATTGGTAGAGAAGGTAGAAATATAAAAGCATTGGAAACATTAACAGGAATTGATTTAATAATCGATGATACACCAGAAGCTGTCGTATTGTCAGGATTTGACCCATTAAGAAGAGAAGTTGCAAGAATTGCATTAGAGAAATTAATTGATGATGGAAGAATCCATCCAGCAAAAATTGAAGAAATGGTAGAAAAGGCTAAGGAAGAATTAGATGCAACCATCAAAGAAGAAGGGGAAAGAGCTGTATTAGAAACAGGTGTCATTGGTTTACATCCAGACTTAGTAAGATTAATTGGAAAATTAAAATACAGAACAAGTTATGGACAAAATGTATTAAACCATTCAATAGAAGTTTCAAATTTAGCAAGAATTATGGCAGAGGAATTAGGATTAGATGCAAAACGTGCTAGAAGAGCAGGTTTATTACATGATATTGGAAAAGCATTAGACCATGATATGGAAGGAACTCACGTAGAAATTGGTGTAGAAGTATTGAAAAAATACAAAGAAAATCCATTAGTGATTAATGCAGTAGAAGCTCATCATGGAGATGTAGAACCTCAAACTTTAGAAGCTGTTTTAGTACAAGCAGCAGACGCTATATCAGCATCAAGACCAGGTGCTAGAAGAGAAACATTAGAAGCATATATTAAGAGATTACAAAATCTTGAAGAAATTGCAGATTCATTTGATGGCGTTGAAAAATCTTTTGCTATACAAGCTGGTCGTGAGATTAGAGTTATGGTAAAACCAGAAAAGATTTCAGATGACCAAATGACAATCTTAGCAAGAGATGTTTCTAAAAAGATTGAAAATGAAATGGATTATCCAGGACAAATTAAAGTTAATGTTATTAGAGAAATAAGAACAGTTGATTATGCAAAATAATAAAACATACGATATGTGAAAAATTTTTATAAAATCAGAAAGAACTCAGTTTTAGCTGGGTTCTTTTTTCTTGTTGAATAGAAAAAATTAAGTTTTTCCTATTCAACAAAAAAACAAAGTTGCACAGAAAAATTGCTGTGCAATTTTTCGCGTCGACAAATCTTTACGCTTCTTTGAGAACTTAAATATATATAGTTAAGTTAGAAAAGTAGAGAAAAGTTCTCGCGAAGCGAGAGTTGTCCGAAGTTTGAGGTAACTTGCGAATTCAAAAAAAATATAGTATGATATATACTAAATAAAAGAAATAGAAAGAAGGAATGATTTTGAAGATTTTAGCGGTAGGGGATATTATTGGAGAAACAGGAATTAAGGAATTAAAAAATAAATTGAATCAAATTAGACAAGAAAATGAGATAGACTTTATCATTGTGAATGGAGAAAATGCAGCAGAAGGAATGGGAATTACAGAGAAAAATTTTAATGATATCATTTCTCAAGACGTAGATGTAGTAACTATGGGAAATCATACATGGGGAAAAAAAGATATCTTTAAATTTATAGACCATCCTAAATTAATTAGACCAGCTAATTATCCAAAAGGAGTAGTAGGTAAAGGATATGGTATATATGAATGCAAAAATAAAAAAATCGCAGTTATCAATTTAATTGGAAGAGTTTATATAAATGTATTATCAGAAAATCCATTTTTAATAGCAAAAAGTATAATAAAGAAAATAAAAGATAAAGTAGATATCATTATTGTAGACTTTCATGCAGAAGCTACAGGAGAAAAAATCACAATGGGATATTATTTAGATGGTATGGTTACAGCAGTTTTTGGAACACATACACATGTACAAACAGCAGATGAAAGAATATTACCAAAAGGAACAGCATATATTAGTGATATTGGTATGACAGGAACAAAAAATTCAGCACTAGGAATGGATGTTTCTGTAGCTTTAAAACGATTTGAAACATCATTACCAGAACGATATAAAGTAGCATCAGGAGAAGGCATGTTAAATGGTGTCATTTACGATATTGATGATCAGACAAACAAAGTAAAAACAATAACAAGAATTAATGTATAATAAGAATAAATTAGTAATAATTAGTAACCAATATAAAATTTGCATGTCAAACATAAAAAAAGAGAAATGAAAAGTAAAATTGTCGAAATAGTAGATTTATTGCGATGAAAACCTATAAATTTTTATAAAAACCACTTTACACAAATTTCCAGATATTGTAAAATACAAACTGTAAGAGTTGCAACAAAAAAATAAAAATTATAGGAGGCAAAAGAAAATGGAAGTTTTAAAAATTTCATCAAAATCAAATCCTAATTCAGTAGCAGGAGCAATTGCTGGATTAGTAAAAGAATCAAACAAAGCAGAAATGCAAGCAATCGGAGCAGGAGCATTAAATCAAGCGGTAAAAGCAGTTGCAATAGCAAGAGGCTTTGTAGCACCATCAGGTGTAGACTTAGTTTGTATACCTGCATTTGCAGAAGTGGAGGTAGAAGGAGAAGATAGAACAGGTATCAAATTGATAGTAGAATCAAGAGGATAAAGAATAAATAACAGACTGCAAAATAGTAGTCTGTTTTGTTTTGTCCAATTGAGGGATTTTGGGGACGGACTCATTTTTCCCTTTTTTTATAATATTTTAGAAAACAATTAAAACTTAAA
>CAWVJG010000047.1:0-9193 GCA_963929465.1 Bacillota bacterium | reverse complement strand
TTTTAAATTTGTATCACCAATAACTTCTGCTGTAGCATTTGGGTCATCTGTGATTGCCTCTATGTCTATTGTATCTTTGTCTTCTCCTATTGCTATTACATAATCCGTAATGAATTGATCAAACTGTGGTTCAATCTCTTCTCCATCAATTTTTATATCTCTTAATAATGGATTATTATTTTTCATTACTGCTTGTACTCTTGCCATTGGTAATAAATTTATTAGAAGTGCTAATATAAATATAAAGCTTATAATATTTTTTTTCATTTTAATTCTTCCTCCTTTTTTCCTTTTGTATAGTTTACATTTGTAATCTTATTTTGTCAATAGCTTTTATTTTCTTTTATGATTTTATATGAAAATTCTTTTTATATAAACACATATATACATATAATTTTACTGTTATATTAAAAACTTTATCTTTGTTCTTATTCATAGAACAATAGCGGGCTTTTTTAAACATTTTTCTGTGCAATGTTGTTTTTTATGGTATAGGAAAAGCGATTTTTCCTATACCATAAAAAAAGAGATGGAACGTTTTATGTTTTCCACCTCAAATTTTAATTTATTTTATTTATATTGATTATCAATTTCTTTTAAGATAACATCATGTGCACTACCTTCTGAAATACTAACATCAGAAACTAATGTTAATCTTGCTTTTTCATGTAATTCAGGAATTGTAACACTTCCACAGTTACACATTGTTGATTTAATTTTTGCACAAGTAATTGCTAAATTATCTTTTAATTTACCTGCATATGGAATATAGGAATCAACACCTTCTTCAAATGAAAGTTTTGCATCTCCTCCCATATCATATCTTTGCCAGTTTCTTGCTCTATTAGAACCTTCTCCCCAATATTCTTTTACATAACCGTTTCCTTTTTTAACAACTCTTGTTGGGCTTTCATCAAATCTAGCGAAATATCTTCCCATCATAACAAAATCTGCTCCTAATGCTAAAGCAATCGTAATGTGATGGTCATGTACAATACCTCCATCTAAACATAATGGAATATATACTCCTGTTTCTTCAAAATATTTATTTCTTTCTGCAACTACATCGATTAGTGCTGATGCATTTCCACGTCCAATTCCTTTTGTCTCACGGGTAATACAAATAGAACCTCCACCAACACCAATTTTAATAAAATCTGCTCCAGCTTCTGCTAAATATCTAAATCCTTCTGCATCTACAACATTTCCTGCACCAATTTTAACAGAATCTCCATATTTTGCTCTTACAAAATCAATCGTATTTTTTTGCCATACAGAATATCCATCTGAAGAATCCATACAAATCAAATCTACACCTGCATCTACTAATGCTGGTATTCTTTGTTCATGGTCTCTTGTATTAACACCTGCACCAACAACATATCTTTTATTTTCGTCTAACAAAGAATTTGGATTATTCTTTCTTTCTTCATAATCTTTTCTAAATACTAAATATTTCAAATTACCTTCATCTGTCAAGATTGGTAAACATGCGATTTTATTCTCCCAGATTAAATCATTGGCTTCTGACAAAGAAATACCTTCATGTGCCCATACTGCTTTTTCTTTTGGTGTCATGAAACTATCAATCGGAGCATCTAAATCATCTCTTGATACACGATAATCTTTATCTGTTACTAATCCAATAAATTTTCCTTTGGCAGTTCCATCCTCTGTTATCATAACTGTTGAATGTCCAGTTTTTTGTATTAAATCTATAACCTCTTTTAAAGGTGTTCCAGATTTTACATTTGAGTCGCTAACGATAAATCCTGCTTTGTGTTTTTTTACTTGTCTTACCATTTCTGCTTGTGATTCAATACTTTGTGAACCATAAATAAAGGCAACACCACCTTCTCTTGCTAATGCAATCCCCATTTCCACTCCTGATACAGATTGCATAATGGCTGATACCATTGGTACATTTGCATAATATTTTGCTTCTTCTCCTTTTTTGTATTTTACAAGTGGTGTTCTTAATGATACTTTGTTTGGAATACATCTTTCATCTGTTAGATTTGGTAATAGTAAGTATTCATTCAATGTTCTTGAAATATCTTCTAAAATCTTTGCCATATTAACTCCTCCATCTATTATAAAATTATAAAATGAAATGATGCAGAACTTGTTTTTATCCTGTCATCATTCTCTCCTTGAAAAATTGATAGTACTAGTATATCACATTTTTTCCAGAGTGTAAACCATTTTTTACTTTTTTCATAATGCCAAAGGTTAATCAATGTTTTCAAGTTAAAAAAGTAAACTAATCATCGCTTTTATTTTCTCGACAATTAGTTTACCTATATTTTATTCTTTACATTGATGCGCCAATTTCATATATTGAACCGTCTTTTGTAACAGCAACAACCGCATTATATCCACTATTATTTTGTGGAGTAACACTTACTTGTTCAAATCTATCCACATTATTTACTTCTGAAATATCTTCTGCCACAAACTCTCCTGTTTTATAACCATTTTCCATAGCAATTCCCTTTACTGTTCCATCTTTTAATAATAAAAATACTAATGGGTAATCCCAATC
This sequence comes from Bacillota bacterium, assembly GCA_963929465.1. Taxonomy (GTDB): domain Bacteria; phylum Bacillota; class Clostridia; order TANB77; family CAG-508; genus CAG-269. The sequence continues at coordinate 6,648 of CAWVJG010000047.1, read as the reverse complement.
TTGACCTTCCATACCATAGAAAATTGTTTCTACTTCATCAGAAGTTACATTACGAATAACATATTTTTCATTATATTCTATTGCTTTTCCACGTCCAAATAGCATTTCATTTAAATCTGATTCTTTAAAAGTAATTGTTAAATCATCATCTTGCTCTGCTATCGTTAATGCATTTTTTACAGTGTCTTCTTCAGTTCCGATAACTTCATAACTAGTATTATATTCCTCATTAGATACTTCTCTTACTCGAAAATGACTATCGGTATTTGCATTATTTGTTTCATTTTCAGTAGCATTACTTGAAATATTATTACTTATATCATTATTATCTTCTGATACTTCATTATTTGTATTAGATGTTTCATTACCTATCGAATTACTATTTGTGTTCGTATCTGGTTGAGAATTATCATCATTATTTATATTATAAATAAACAAACCTCCACATATGACAATGATTAATATCACAATTATTAAAATCCATTTTTTCATTTTCTTTTCTCCCTTCAATATATTTTGACACATATTGTTTCAAATCTCTTATTCTTTTCAATAAGATTGTATATTCATTGAAATTATCTTACTAATCTCATTGTTTCTTTTGCAATCATTAATTCTTCATTTGTAGGTATGACATATACCTTTACTTTTGAGTCAGGTGTTGAAATCACTTTTTCTTCTCCTCTCATATTATTCGCATCTAAGTCTAATTTTACACCCATAAATTCTAGTTTTTCACAAATACCTTTTCTGATATTAATTTGGTTTTCTCCAATACCACCTGTAAAGATGATATAATCAATACCTTTCATAGCCACAGCATATTTTGCTATAAAACCTGCAACAGAATAATTAAATTGTTCAATTGCAATTCTTGCTCTTTCTGTTCCATTATTTGATTCATCTTCTATAACTCTAAAATCTGGTGCCATACCTGATACACTTGCTAATCCTGATTTTTTGTTTAGAATATCTTCCATTGTTTGTGGGTCAATATTCTCCTTTTTCATGATATAGGTAAGAACAGATGGGTCTAAATCTCCACTTCTTGTTACCATTGGTAATCCTCCAAGAGGTGTTAATCCCATACTAGTATCCATTGATTTACCATCTTTTACTGCACAAATACTAGAACCTTGCCCTAAATGGCATGTAACAATTTTAGTTCCTTCAAGAGGTATATTTTCAAGTTCTCCAAGTCTTTGAGATACATACATATGAGATGTACCATGTGCACCATATTTTCTCACATTATATTTTGTATAATATTCATATGGGATTGGATATATGTATTTATCTTTAGGCATTGTTTGATGAAAAGTTGTATCAAATACAGCTACCATTGGTTTACTTGGCATTACATTTTTACAAGCTTCCATTCCTAATACAGCTGCTGGGTTATGTAGTGGAGCAAACTCTCCACATTCTTTAATTTTTTCTATAACCTCGTCATCGATTACAGCAGATTCTTTAAATATTTCTCCTCCATGAACCACTCTGTGACCAATTGCTTCGATTTCTTCTAATGAATCAATTACCTTATATTCTGGATTTGTAAATTGTTCCAATGTAAATTCAATTGCTTCTTTATGATTAAATGCTGGTTTTTTAATTTCGATTTTTTGTCCATTTACTTTATGTGTAATAAATGCTTCTCCTTCTCCAATTCTTTCATATTTTCCAGAAGCCAATACTTCTTCTGTGTCCATATTAATTAATTGATATTTTAGTGATGAACTACCACAATTTAAAACTAAAACTTTCATTTTTTCCTCCTTTTGAACATTGGGGACGTGCCAAATCGTTCAAAAATTAAACGAAAGGGACAGACCCTTAATTTTTTTATTCTTTCTTTATATTAATTGAAATTTATCTAATATTGTCTACCTTTGGTCGTCTATTTTTTTTGTTCATATCTAATTCTATTCTGTCTGAATGTTCCATTCTAGCTATTATATCTTTATCATATTTTCTCATATTTTCATTAATATTTTTTGTTATTATGCTTAATTCCTCATCGCTTAGTATTCTTTGTTTTTCTCTCCATTCTTTACTATTTCCCATTTTATTCAGCCTCCTTTGCATTTACCGTCTCTCTTGCTATCATCAATTCTTCATTGGTTGGGATTACAAAAGTTCTAACTGTTGCATCCTTTGCTGTAATTTCTGCTTCAATTCCTTTTACCTTTTGATTATATTCCTTATCTATTTTGACTCCAAATATTTCTACATAATCGCAAATGGCTTCTCTTGAATCTTGCCCCTTTTCTCCTACACCTGCTGTAAAGGTTAATATATCAAATCCGTTCATGGCTACTGCGCATTTGGCAATATAGCAAGCTGCTAAGTAATGGAAATTGTCAAGTGCTAATATTGACCTTGCATCTTCTGCCGCCGCTTCTGTTTCTATATCCCTAAAATCAACAGATACACCAGATATCCCATAAGCTCCTGATTGCTTATTTAATATTTTTTCCATCTCATCTGGTTTTAGATTTTCTTTTTTCATAATATAGGTAACCACTGATGGATCTAAATCTCCACTTCGGGTTCCCATAGAAATTCCTCCAAGTGGTGTTAGCCCCATACTAGTTTCTACTGACCTTCCATATTGAATGGCACACACACTTGCACCTTGCCCCAAATGGCAATTAATAATCTTTAATTCTTTGATATCTTTTCCTACCAATTCTGCTGCTCTATTTGCAACAAATTGATGAGAAGTTCCATGGAATCCATATTTTCTAACTCCATACTTTTCATAATATTCATATGGTATTGGATAAATATATCTTTTCTTTTCCAATGTTTGATGAAAGGCTGTATCAAATACAGCTACCATTTTGATATTTGGTGCCAATTTTTTACAAGCTTTAATTCCTAAGATTGCTGCTGGATTATGTAATGGTGCTAAATCTACACATTCCTCTATTCCTTTTATCACTTTATCTGTTATCACTACTGGATTGGCAAATTTTTCTCCACCATGAACAACTCTATGTCCAATACCACCTAATTCTTCCAAATTTTTTATAACACCATAATGTGGATTTGTAAGTCTGCTCAACACAAATGAAATCGCTTTATCATGGTTTTTTGCATAATGTTCAAATCTATGTACCTCTCCCTTTACTTTATGTGTCAAAAATGAATCTGCTTGACCAATTCTTTCGAAATATCCTTTTGCTAAAACAGTTTCTGTTTCCATATCAATGACTTGATATTTTAATGACGAACTTCCTGAATTTAACACTAATATTTTCATACATACTCCTTATACTTAATTTCAGTTTTGTTATGCGCAATTAGCTTTGTGCCTGCACTGCTGTTATAGCAACCACTCCTGCAATGTCATCACTATTACATCCTCTTGATAAATCATTTACTGGTTTTGCAATACCTTGGCATAATGGTCCATATGCTTCTGCTTTTGCCAATCTTTGTACCAATTTATATCCAATATTTCCTGCATTTAAGTCAGGGAAAATTAATACATTTGCTTCTCCTTTTAATGGACTATTTGGTGCTTTTGATTGTGCAATTTCTGGGATAATAGCTGCATCTAATTGCAATTCTCCATCTACTAATAAGTCTTTTTGTTTTTCTTTTACTAACTTTGTTGCTTCAATTACTTTTTCAGTCAACTCTGAGTGCGCACTTCCATAGGTAGAATAAGAAAGCATAGCTACTTTTGCTTCTTTTCCTACTAATTGTTTAAAACTTTTACTTGATGAAATGGCAATTTCTGATAATTGCTCTGGGTTAGGATTTTCATTTAGTCCACTATCACCAAATATAAATACACCATCTTCACCATATTCACAATCAGGTACTACCATAACAAAAAAGGCAGAAACTAATTTGGTATCTGGTGCTGTTTTTAAAATTTGTAAAGCTGGTCTTAATGTGTCTGATGTAGAATGTGCTGCTCCTGAAACTAATCCATCTGCTTTGTTATCTTTCACCATCAACATTCCATAATATACTGGGTCTAAAACCAATTCTTTAGCTTTTTCTATTGTCATTCCTTTGTGCTTTCTTAATTCATACAAAAGATTTGTATATTTATCATAATCTTCTGACTTTTGTGGATCTACAATTTTGGCACCTTCAATATTTACCGCATTTGTTTTTGCCTTTTCTAAAATATTTTCTTCATTTCCTATTAAAATGATATTTGCGTATTTTTCTTTCATTACCTTCTCAGTTGCTTTTAATACTCTTATATCTTCTGCTTCTGGAAGAATAATGGTTTTAATTTCTTGTTTTGCTCTTTGTTTTATTTCTTCAATAAATGCCATTTAATTCACTTTCCTTTCTATAGTATAGCTCTTGATTGGAAAAGAATTAAATTTTGGCTAGGAAAACAAATTTGAAATTTATGAGGCGTACTATTAGTACGTTGATTAAATTTCAAATGAAGTTTGACGACGCCAAAATTGTAATTATTTTTCAATCTATTGCCTCCTTTACCTCAACCATTATATAATATAAATAAAGAAAAGCACAAGTCTTTTCTAAAAAAACTTTGTGCTTTTCTTCTAACTTACTAGAATATTTTAGGCAAAAATATAATTAATCCAACAATTACAGAAATAATTGCAGAAAACAATACAGCACCTGCGGCAATATCTTTTGCATATTTTGCTTTTTCATTAATATCTGGCATAGCAATATCTACTGTTGTTTCAATAGCTGTATTAATTAATTCTAATGAAATCACAATCGCAAATAATAATAAACATACAATCCATTCCATGGCTGATATTTTAAAAATAAATCCTGCAATAATTACCAATGCCATAATGACAAAATGTATTTTTAAGTTTTGTTCTGTTTTCCATGCTTCTTGAATTCCTTCAAAAGCATATTTAAAACTATTTCTTAGTTTTTTTCTCTTTTTTCTTAATTCTACCATTTTTCTTTTATTTTTCACAGTATTATCCTTTTCCTTTTCTAATTGTAATATAGATTTTGCAATATTGGTAAATAACAATAAATATACGATAGATATCGCAAATCCACCAATAACATCACTTGCATAATGTACACCTAAATAAATTCTACTAAATCCAATCATTGGTATTAACAATCCTAATATTCCACAACTAATGTATTTTATTTTTTTGTTTTTTACCATTTTCCATATTAAATAAATGATTAATCCATAAAATGCCATACTAACCATAGAATGTCCTGATGGAAAACTATATCCACTTTCTGCAATTAATCTGTATCCATCTGGCCTTGGCCTTTGTATTATGTATTTTAATAATTGATTTAGCAAAGTTGCAATAGCTAAATTACTAGCTACACATACCCCTACTTTTTTATTTTTTATAAAAAGCAGTATTCCTATGGTTATCGCTATTAATACATATGCAGAAGATAGATTAGTTATTACCTTCATAATGACAGTTAGTGGCTCTGATCTCAAATTTAGAATCACTAGTCTATATACCAACATGTCTAATGTTAGTTGCTCATTTTCAAAAATATCTTCTAGCATCATTAATACGATAATTAAGCAAAGGAAAGCGATAATCCATTTATAATTTTTCTCTATAATTCGTTTTAGCATTTGTATTTCCCACTTCTTTCTCATATTTTAAACTATAATTTTATTATCTTTTCCCATGATAAATTTTCTTTTCCAAAATGACCATAATTGGTTGTTAATGAAAAAATTGGTTTATCTAATTCTAAATAGTTGATAATGCCATCTGGTGTTAAATCAAATTTTTCCTTAATTTTTGTAATTAAAGCTTCTTCTGATATAATCCCTGTTCCAAAAGTATTTACATGAATAGATAATGGTTCTTTCATTCCTATCGCATAAGAAATTTGTATCTCACATTTTTTTGCATATCCATTTGCAACAATATTTTTAGCAATATGTCTTAACATGTATGTTGCAGATCTATCTACTTTACTGGCATCCTTTCCTGAAAATGCTCCTCCACCATGTCTTGCATATCCACCATATGTATCTACAATAATTTTTCTACCAGTAAGTCCTGTATCTCCTAAAGGTCCTCCAATAACAAATTTTCCAGTTGGATTAATATAGATTTTTGTATTTTTATCTATCATATTTTCTGGAATCACTGGTTTGATAACTTTTGCAATAACGTCTTTCTTTAATGTTTCTTGGCTAATTTCTTCGTTATGTTGTGTAGAAACCAATATGGTTTCAATTCTTTTGGGGCTATCATTTTCATATTCAACTGTTACTTGTGTTTTTCCATCTGGTCTTAAATAGTCTATTTCTTTATTCTTTCTTACTTCTGTTAATCTTTTAGATAATTTATGAGCCATAGAAATAGCATATGGCATATATTCTGGTGTTTCATCACAAGCAAACCCAAACATAATGCCTTGGTCTCCAGCTCCTCCAACATCCACACCTAATGCTATATCTGGACTTTGTTTTGTAATATTAATATCGATTTTGCAAGTTCTATAATCCATATCAATATTTTCATTATCATATCCGATTTCTTTTATTTTTTCTCTTACTAATTTTTCAATATCTACTTCTCCATTAGCAGTTACTTGCCCTGCAATGGTAATTCTATTACCTGAAGCAAAGGTTTCTACTGCTACTCTTGCAGATTTATCTTGTTTTAAATATTCATCTAATATACA